>JAGCJJ010000004.1 GCA_017648065.1 Kiritimatiellia bacterium
AACAGGTGGCAAGGTAGTAACCCGCTTCCCTCCTGAGCCTAATGGTTATATTCACATTGGCCATGCTAAGGCTATTTGTGTTGATTTTGGTATGGCAAAACATTTTAATGGTGAATGCCATTTACGTATGGATGACACAAACCCATCAAAAGAATCTGATGAATATGCAGAAAACATTAAAAATGATATTCATTGGTTAGGCTTTGACTGGGGCGAGCATTTCTATAGCGCAGCAGATTTGTTTGACACAATGTATGATATCGCTGAAAAATTAATCATCGCTGGACATGCTTATGTTTGCAAGCTTTCACAGGAAGAATGGAAAGCATATCGTGGTATTCCAACAGAGCCTGGTAAAGAAAGCCCTACTCGCAATGCTTCTGTAGAGGAAAATCTTGACCTCTTCCGCAGAATGAAAGCTGGCGAATTTGCTGATGGCGAGATGTGCCTACGTGCAAAGATTGATATGGCATCTCCTAACATCCATTTCCGTGACCCAGTGCTTTATCGTATTATCCATGTAGAGCATTATCACGCAGGCAACAAGTGGTGTATTTACCCAATGTATGATTTTGCTCATCCAATTGAGGATGCTCTTGAGGGCGTAACACACTCAATGTGTACTCTTGAATTTGAGGTACATCGTCCACTATATGATTGGGTAATTGACCGCCTTGAAGAATTTGGTATGCTAGTAGAGCGTGGCGGAGTAAAAATTCGCCCTCAGCAGCGCGAATTTTCTCGTCTGAACCTAACATACACAGTAATGTCTAAGCGTAAGCTTCTACAGCTTGTACAAGAAAAGCGTGTAAATGGCTGGGATGACCCACGTATGCCAACAATTTGCGGTATGCGCCGTCGTGGTTATCCTGCTGCTGCAATTCGTAAGTTCTGCGAAGGTATTGGTGTAACTAAGTACATCAGTAACACAGACATGTCAATCCTTGAGCAGGCTGTTCGTGAAGAATTAAATAAGACAGCTCCTCGCTACTTAGGTGTATTTGACCCAGTTAAGCTTGTAATTGACAACTATCCAGAGAATGAGGAAGAATTCTTTACTGGCATTAACAATCCAGAAGATCTAGCTGCTGGCGAGCGTCAAATCCCATTTAGTAATGAGCTATGGGTTGAGCGCGCTGATTTTATGAAGGATCCTCCAAAGAAGTTCTATCGTCTTGCAATTGGCAGAGAGGTTCGCCTACGTTACGCTTGTCTATTTACTTGCACACACATTGTTGAGGATGAGAATGGCAAACTACTTGAGATTCATGGCACAATGGATCTTGAATCACGTGGTGGTACAAGCCCAGATGGACGCGTAGTACGTGGAACAATTCACTGGGTATCTGCAAAGCATGCTGTAGAGTTACCTGTTCGCCTATACGATCGCCTATTCACAGAGGAAGATCCATTAGCAGATGCAGAAAAGGATTTCTTAGAATTCCTAAATCCAGATTCTTTGGTAAACGCAACAGTGCTTGCTGAGCCTGCAGTTGCAGAACTAGCACCTGGCGCACAGATTCAGTTTGAGCGCATGGGATACTTCTGCGCTGATGCTATTGAGTCAAAGCAGGGTGCTCCGATATTTAACCGTATCGCAACACTACGCGATTCTTGGTCAAAGAAGCAGTAATCCTAGTTAAGCATCATTTTAATAACTATTTACGCGAAATAGATGCACTTGAATAAACCTAAATTCGGGATATCATTACCGAATTTAGGTTTATGCCTTAAATTACGTCACATCAAGCAACAATTACTTGAAAAAAAGCCTCATTTTTGGTTAAATATTGCCATTACAAATTGATAAGAAAAAGTTTCTTTATGGAAGACAATAAACAACAGCGTAAAATAATGATTCTTATTCCTTGCTATAAGGAAGAATCCGCAATAAGAAATGTCGCTAGCCAAGCAATTCAAACAGGGTTAGGAGACGTTGTAATTGTTGATGATGGTTCACCAGATAAAACAGCAGAAGAAGCTCGTGCTGCAGGTGCTCATGTTATTGTACATGAAGTTAACAAGGGAAAAGGCGGAGCTATGACAACTGGCTTCACATACGCCCTTGAAAATCATTATGATGCTGTAATCACTCTTGATGGCGATGGACAACACCCTCCAGCAGAAATCATTAACTTTGTTAATGCTTGGAACGAAACTGGTGCTGATATGATTGTTGGTTCTCGCATGGCAAATACAAAAGATATGCCTTTCATTCGCCTTGCAACAAACAAGTTTATGAGCTGGTTAATAAGCAAAAGCCTTGGTCAAAAGGTGTCTGATACCCAAAATGGATTCAGACTTTACACAGCCAAACTGCTTCCTATTTGCATTGCCTGCTCCTCTGGAGGTTTTTCTGCCGAATCTGAGCACTTGTTACAAATATCCCTCCATGGATACACAATTGCCGAAGCACCTACTTCAACAATTTATGGTGAAGAAAAGAGCAAAATCCGTCCAATACGCGACACTATAAGATTTTTCAAAATGCTTTCACATTTTCGTTCTGAAAAGCGTAAGTTCAAGAAAGGACAATCCTAACCTTTGGTTAGGTAAGACTCATACTATGATGTCCTTGCTTTTGCGCCGAAAAAAGAAATTGAACGAGAAGATTTCTCCAGCTAATATAGACAAAGATGCATTAAATGTCATCCATCGTCTAAATAAGTCTGGCTACACTGCTTACCTTGTTGGTGGTGGTGTCAGAGATATCTTGCTTGGGCGCACACCAAAGGATTTTGATATTGTAACAAATGCACGCCCACGCCAGATACGTCAGCTTTTCAAAAATGCATTTCTTATTGGTCGTCGATTTAGGCTTGCCCTAATTGTTTTTGGTGATAAGCAAATAGAGACATCAACCTTCAGGCGAGCACCAAATCCTAATGAAGATACAGATCAATCTGCTGTAGGAGCTCTCTATCAAGATGCCGATAATCTTTTTGGAACACCTGAGCAGGATGCACAGCGCCGCGACTTCACAGTTAATGCCCTTTTCTATGATGTAAAGACTTCCTCTATCATTGACTATACTGGAGGAATGAAGGACTTAGAAAACGGTGTGCTTCGCTCAATTGGCGATCCTAATATCCGCTTCCGCGAAGACCCTGTAAGAATGCTACGTGCAATTCGTCTTTCTGCACGACTTGACTTCAAGATTCACTCAGACTCCCTAAAGGCTATTGCAAAGCATGGAGACGAAATCCTTCAAGCATCAAAGCCACGAATCTTTGAAGAGACAATGCGCCTATTTGGTTTTTCAAAAGCAGAGGCATCCTTCCGTAAGCTTTGGGACTCAAAGCTAATGGCACGCCTACTCCCAGAAATTGAGGAATATCTAAAAATTTCTGGTGGAAAAAAATCTCAGCTTTGGAATTATCTAAACGCATTTGATAAGCTCAATAGTGAATATAATACTGAAGACAAACAGTCACGTACTTATATTTCAGATGTAGCGCTAAAGATGAGCACACTTATCGCTCCAATCTTTTTATCCCAGATTTCTCCAACTGCTTCGATGGAGGAGCGCTACGAGCTTGCAAACCAGCTAATTTTTAAAATTTTCAAATCACCTTTCTCTACACCTGCTTGGAATCTTCCAAAGCTAATATGCTTCTCTGTTGCTGAAGCATTAGTAAGTTTTGATTTCTATAAAACAAAGCAGCTAAAGAGAAATAAGCTATATAACAAGCAAGTCTACCCTCTCATTGAAGCTCTATGGAAAATCTCTGCAACCGCACGAGAAGATGAAGAAGCCCTAAATGAGATTGAAGCTTGGAATAATGGCTTTAAAAAATTTGTAGAACTAAACCCTGTTGAGCCTCAACACCAAGCTCAAAGGGATGAGTATGAAATGTTTCCTCATACATCAAAGACAAAGAATAACAATCCGCCACAGCAGCCACAACAGCAATCAGCACAAGGCAATGATGGAGAGGAAGCACCTACTAAAAAGAAAAAACGTAGGAGACGTAAAAAGGGGAATAAAAATCCTAATATAAACCCTAGCAATCCTACAACACCAGTAGCAGGCGAAGAAGCATCAGCTAAGGCAGCTTCTCCTACACCAGCCCCTACCCAAGAGGCTCCTGCTACAAACAAAGAAGCTTAATTAACGGAGTAGAAAAAATGAAAATACTTGTAATTGGTAATGGTGGCCGCGAGCATGCCATCGTATGGAAGGTTCGCAAAGACGATCCAGCTGTAGAGCTATATTGCGCACCTGGCAATGCTGGCACAGCAGGCATAGCAACAAATCTTTCAATCAAAGCTGACGACATCGAAGGCATTGTTGCTTGGGCTGTAGAGAACAATCCAGATTTGGTTATTGTTGGCCCAGAGGTTCCTCTTTGCCTTGGCTTAGTAGATGCACTTACAGAAAAAGGTATTCGTGCATTTGGTCCATGCCAGGCAGCTGCACAAATGGAAGGCAGCAAAAAGTTTGCTAAGGACATCATGATATCTGCTGGAGTACCAACAGCTCGCTGTGCTGTAGTTCACACACCAGAAGAAGCACGCGCAAAGATTAAGGAATTTGGTATTCCAGTTGTGCTAAAGGCAGATGGTCTTGCTGCAGGTAAAGGCGTATCAGTTTGCATGAATCAAGCAGAAGTTGAGGAAGCAATCGATACAATGCTTATCACAAAATCATTTGGCGAGTCTGCTTCTGAGGTTTTAATTGAAGAGTTTATGACAGGTGAAGAAGCTTCAATTCTTGCATTTGTTGATGGCGAGCACATTGTACCACTTGCATCAGCTCAGGACCACAAGCGCTTGTTAAATAACGACAAAGGTCCAAACACAGGAGGTATGGGTTCATACTCCCCTGCTCCATGTGTTACAGAGGATATACTTACAATTGTTCAAAATCGCATTCTTGAGCCTGTTGTTGCTGAATTACGTAATCGTGGCATTGTATATAAGGGCATTCTTTATGCAGGTATCATGCTTACACCAACTGGCCCACGTGTTGTAGAATTCAACTGTCGCTTTGGTGACCCAGAGACACAGTCAATCCTTCCACGCATGGATTTCAATATGGTAGAAGCAATGAATGCATGTATTGATGGCACACTTTCAAAGGATATGATTAAGTGGAAGCCAGGCAATTGCGTATGCGTTGTTATGGTTGCTGGTGGATATCCTGGCAAGTATGACAAAGACAATCCAATTGAAGGTATCGCAGCTGCTGAGCAGGATGAAGATGTTGATGTATTCCATGCAGGTACAGCATTAAAGAACGGAGCTGTTGTTACAGCAGGTGGCAGAGTACTAGGCGTAACTGCTCACGGTCCAGATCTTCGCGAAACAGTAGCTAAGGCATATCGTGCTATTTTGAAGATTAAGTATGATGGCGCTGAGTATCGTACAGATATCGCACATCGCGCACTAAAACTAGAAAAGGAATAATTTAATTATGGAAGCAAAACCAGTTGTTAGTATTGTAATGGGCAGTGACTCTGATTGGTCACTAGTAGTAAAGGCACACGACTTTTTGAACGAGTTTGGCATTGCACACGAGGTACGTGTCATCTCTGCACATCGTTCTCCTGATATTGCTTGTGAATATGCTGCTACAGCTCGTGAGCGTGGCATTAAGGTAATTATTGCTGCTGCAGGTGGTGCTGCACATTTGGCAGGTGTTATTGCTGGTCACACAACACTTCCAGTAATTGGCATTCCTGTTCAAGGCGGAGCATTAAATGGTCTTGATGCACTTCTAGCAACCGTTCAGATGCCATCAGGCATTCCTGTTGCTACTGTTGCTCTTGGCTCTGCAGGTGCAACTAATGCAGCTATTCTTGCTGCAGAAATTCTTGCACTAAGCGACGATGCTATTGCTGAGCGCCTATTAAAGCGCAAGCAGGAGCTACGCGACAAGGTTGTCGCTGCAGATGCAAAGCTAAATGCATCTCTATAAGCAAAAGCATAATTCGAAGTTAAATTCGCTATAAAAAACAGGCGCCCTAAAGGATAGGACGCCTGTTTTTTGTTATATTAAGCCATTATAGATTGATATTGTAGCCGAAATTAGTTCAAAAACTCAATTTCCTTTAGTTCAATCTCACCCTCTCCCTTGTAAACAAAGAAAATTGGTGATACTGTTCCTGCTTGAATATCAAGTGTTGTAAATGCCTTTTCCCACGCCTCAGGTGCAGAAAGAGGAATGCGTGCAACAGGCTCACCATATTCCTCCAACTTAATCAAAATTTCACCACTTGGAGGGAGCTCACCAGCACGATAATTTACGCCAACTTTTGTTGGCCCATTGAAGCGGAAATACTTAAATCCGATATGTGTATTATTGTCAATTTCCGCAATAATGCGTTCTCCATTTTTACAAATAATATGAGGCAATCTTCTCTCTGGACACTTACCATGCGGCATATTGTAATTAGTTAGATTGCAACTAATTATAGCAGGATATACACCCTCTGCAATCAGAGGTCCGTTATTGAGACCGCAGGAGGTAACTTCAACTTGTGGAATTGTGCCATCTGGTAAAATCTTAATTTTCTCTGCACATGCCTGACGTGAGTACTCCCACTTGGTGG
>JAGCJJ010000063.1 GCA_017648065.1 Kiritimatiellia bacterium
TGGAAC
The DNA here is from genome assembly GCA_017648065.1 of Kiritimatiellia bacterium. Lineage (GTDB taxonomy): Bacteria > Verrucomicrobiota > Kiritimatiellia > RFP12 > UBA3636 > RGIG990. The sequence continues at coordinate 7 of JAGCJJ010000063.1, forward strand.
AAATAAAATTATTGAAAAAAAGAATTTACAAAGAACAAGAAAGGATAAGAAAAGGCAAAATTATTTCTCAACAAAATCCAAAAAAAATTGAAAATTAATGGCCGGTTCGGTGTCTTTTATATTTGACACATTGCGATAAAGGATAGGTATGCGCCATCTATATGTAGATACGTTACAAAGCAATAAAATCTGACAATACTATATAAAAAAACACTAACATTCATATGATATTAGTGTTTGAGAAAATGTTAATTTTTGATTAACTATAAATGTTCTTATAGTGTATTCGGAAGTCTATACTAAAATTGATGCTACCCAACAAAGAAATGCATCATTTGTAAGTGCGGACTAAACAATTAGTGAATAAAGAATCCAATTAGCTCCCAATGCATAAAGAGAAGCTACCAGATCATCTATGGTTATACCTAGACCACCATGGAGTTTTTGCAGCTGATATGCGGGAAATGGCTTTGCTATATCCATTACACGTGCAACCACAAAACACATTGGCATTAACCACCAATGCTCCATCCATTTGTCATAAAGACCAAGCATACAAATTGGAAAAAGCAAATATTCGTCAGCACAAACACTGCCTGGATCTGTCTTACCAATATATTTCTCAGCTACAGAGCAAATAGGGATACATATCAATGTAAGCACAACACAAATTGCTATGTTAACATAAATATTGAAATTTAATATTGTTAAACCCCAAACAAGTAAACAACCTAATAGAGAACCAACTGTTCCAGGTGCTACTGGTGAATAGCCTAAGCCAAATCCTTCTGCGATAAATGTAATCAGCCTTTTCATTTGTATCCCTTTCTAATTAAAACCCATTTCTTTTAATACCTCAGCAAGCTTCTCCTGAGGCAGCCCCATGATATTTGTATAAGAACCATCATAGCTCTCTATCAGCATATGCTTTCCATATTCGTCAATATCATATGCTCCTGCACGACCCAAACAATCAATCATCTTCATATATTCATCAACTACAGCTTCTGAATAATTCTTGAATAAAAGAGTTGATGTAACAACAAAGCAGCGAGGTTCTTGATTAGGTGCAGACACTGCCACACCAGTATATACAGTTTGGGTTTTTCCTGCATAGCTCATGAGCATAGACTTAGCCTCTGCAAGTGTTGCAGGCTTACCTAAGCACTTATTGTTAAACCAGACAATTGTATCGGCAGACAATATCCAAGAATCTCGATATTGTTGTGCAATTGCAGCATGCTTGAGCTGCGCATTTTCTTGAACTGTGCGCGCTGGATCGTCCAAATAGTGCACCTCATCACACTCTGCCACAACCACCTTAAAATCAATGCCGAGAGCAGATAAAATTTTGTGGCGGCGTGGAGAGGCTGTAGCTGCAATAAATGGAGCTGATTGATTCATGAGGTTAATTATTCACCTGCGCAGAAGCGCTTATAATGAGCTAGCAACTCAGAATATTCTGTATAAGCAGGAACCTGAGGGAATTGCTCACGAATTTGTGGTGTTGTACGGAATAGGGCACCAGCATCAGCTGTAGTAATCATTCCTAAATCATTAAATGAATCACCTGCTGCCATAGTGCGTACATTCATCTGACGAAATGCTTCAATTGCCTTGCGCTTTCCGTCCTTTTGACGTAGGGTATACCCTGCCACGCGACCAGTTTCGTCAATTGTCAATGTGTTACAAAATAGAGCTGGGTGATTTAGCTTTGCCATCAGTGGTCCGGCAAACTGTGTGAATGTATCTGACAAAATTACAACTTCACCAATTTTACGAACCTCTGCGATAAAATCTACGGCACCAGGAAGTGGGTCAATCTCGCCAATTACCTTTTGAATTGAATCCAGCTTAAGACCATGCTTATCTAGCAAATCAATACGGAAGTTCATTAGCTTATCGTAGTCTGGCTCATCACGAGTTGTACGCTTGAATTCAGGTATGCCTGTTACTTCTGCAAAAGCAATCCAAATCTCAGGAACTAAAACACCTTCAAGATCTAAACACAACAAATTCATTTTATTCTCCAATATATTTATTAAAGAGCGCGACCAGCTTCAAATGCTTGAATATTGATATCTACCAACTTTGCTGGCAAACGTGTGCGAATTGCCTCATGCCATAGCTCTGCTGGAAAATCTAATAGCTTAGACAGAGCACCTGCAATTACAAGATTTGCAGTACGTGTATTACCAACCTTTGTTGCCTGCTCAATAGAGTCAACCATTATAGCGCGGTTTGCATAAAGAGAAGCAAGTAGCTCATCCTGATTTTCAACAGGAGGCTGCTGTCCACTGGAAACTGTTACAGGAACAATTTTGCGAGTGTCAATTACAGCCTTACCCTCTGCCTTTAGCATTCCGACACAACGAATAGCTTCAAGCTGCTCAAATGAAACAAGAATATCTGTCTCACCATCTGGAATGATTGGGCTATATACGCAATCGCCAAAGCGAACCTGGCTGCTTACACTGCCACCACGCTGAGACATTCCATGAATTTCACTCTTCTTTACATCAAGTCCAGCAAGTGCTGCTGTACGAGCAAGAATTTCACTGGTTAGAAGAATTCCCTGACCACCTACACCTACAAGTGTTACATTAACTATTTTACTCATTGGTTTGCCTCAAAATTATTTTGCTGTTGAAGAAATTGCACCGAACTTGCATAGCTGAGCACATACATCGCAGCCAATGCAAACTGCTGGATCAATTTGTGCCTTGAATAGCTTGCCCTTTGCCTCACCACGAATTATAGCTGGACAACCTAGCTTAAAGCAGCTGCCACAAGCCATACACTTATCTGCATCAATCTGATATGGAGTTGCATTAACATTGCGCTTTGCAGCAATTACGCAGCTGCCAAACACAACGATTACAGATGGCTCTGGTGCATCCAACTCTTCAGCAAGTGCTTCCTCAACCTCTTTCTGATTGTAAGCATCAACCTCACGAACACGGCGTACACCTACAGCACGTGCAACCTCAGCAATGCTTACCTGAACTGTATCCTCGCCAAGCAAGGTCTTTCCAGAACCTGGATTTTGCTGATGGCCAGTCATACCTGTGATACGATTATCAAGAACAACAACTGTTACTGCGCCCTTGTTGTACACAACATCAATAAGACCTGTGATACCTGAGTGGAAGAATGTTGAGTCACCAATTACTGCAGCAACACGATTCTTCAGGCCAGCCTTTTGCATACCAAATGCGGCACCAATACTTGCACCCATACAGATGGTTGTATCCATAGCGCTTAATGGTGGTACACAGCCTAGTGTGTAGCAACCGATATCGCCGGAAACTGTTGCCTTTAGCTTTGCCAAAGAATAGAAAACTGTTCTATGTGAGCAGCCTGCGCAAAGAACTGGTGGGCGAACAGGAAGAGCTGGAAGCTCTGGTTTTGCAGGAGGGGTATATGTCTCACCTGTCAGCTCTGCACGCAAAGCACGTAGGCGGTCAACATTTTGCTCCATCATAGAAAGCTCTGTTGAGAAATTCTCAACCTTCACACCTGCATCAATTACTGCCTCACGAAGTACTGGGTCCAGCTCCTCTACAACATAAACCTTATCAACCATTGCTGCGAACTTACGTACTAGCTCTGTTGGTAATGGATTTGTAAAGCCTAGCTTCAAAATTGAATATTCAGGGAAAACTTCTTTTACATACTGGTATGATACTGCGCATGTGATAATACCGATACGCTTATCACCCTCTTCAATACGATTGAATACGGAAGCCTCTGCTTCTGCGCGTAGAGTATTTAAGCGATTCTCGATATCAAAGCGCATAACACGTGCATTTGCAGGAACAGCAACTGTCTTTTTAATATTCTTCTCGTATGGCTTTGGTTCGCGTGCACCATAAGCAAAATCATCACCTAAATCAACTAATGAAGAGGAATGAGAGGTGCGTGTGGTCATGCGGATAAATACGATGCTGCCTGTACGCTCAGACAAATCAAATGCCTCACGAGTCATATCGTAAGCTTCTTGGCTGTTTGCTGGCTCAAATTGTGCTGCACGAGCAAACTTTACCAGGCAGCGATTATCCTGCTCATTTTGTGATGAATGCATACCTGGATCATCAGCTGAGATTACAACCATACCTCCATTTGTGCCAACATAGGTATATGTCATAAGTGGATCCATAGCAACATTCAAGCCCACATGCTTCATTGCTACAAGAGTGCGAGCACCTGCGATAGATGCACCTACACCAACTTCCATTGCGACCTTCTCATTAACAGACCACTCGCAATTAATTTCACCTTTAAATTTTGCTATATTCTCTAGAATTTCTGTACTTGGTGTACCTGGATATGCTGCTGCTACATGACAGCCAGCACGATATGCACCATAAGCGATTGCTTCATTACCTGAAAGAAATTTTTTATTACTCATTCTATTACTCCATAAAATTGTGGAAAATTCTACCATAAATAAGAGAGTTTATCAAACACGAATGCAACAAAATACATCTATATTCAGCCGTTAAATCAAAAACTTAATCACCAATAATATAAACATCTGTTATCAGTTGAAATAAATGTGATGCCTAAAAGTGTAAAATTTTTTTGATAAGATTAACTACTATAAGAGATATTAATTTTTGAAATTTAACTGCTGTTTTTAAGATTATTGTCGATATGTACTTATATTGCAAATACCACAAATACAAATAAGGCGCAAGGACAACCACCTTGCGCCAATAACTCTACTTCGGAGAAGAGAAGAAATCTAATATAAAATCTAAATCAGAAGATTTCTTTTCTACCAATTCTCCAGTAGGAAGACCAGAATCAATAATATCTACAAGAATATTATATGACTCATTCAAAACAATATCCTTATCACGACGCTTTTGTTTCTGCTCTTCACGCTCTTGCTTTCTTTGTTCAGGTGTCTTAGCTGCATCCTCTAAAGCCTTTTTAACTGTCTCATCAGCGTTTTCTTCTTCATCTTTAGAATCTGAAGAACTGCTTGATGAAATAAACATAGCTTCGTCAGAATCATCATCTATCGTATCTTTTGTTGCTTTACGATTTGAACGTTCCTCATTTAGGCGTGCTATATAATTTAATGAATTGTACTTATTTGTATTCATATTATTTACACAATCAAGCATAGCTAAATGCTTAGCCCATTTTTCATTATTGGCTAATCTAGCATCAGAAATAGCTTTAACTGCTTTAATTGTATTATCCAAATTTGCTACTTTGGAATATGAAACGCTTCGTACGTTAGAATGAGGAATTGCATTAGGAAGTTTATCCTCTCCTAAATCTGAAATATAATCAAATACAGATGAAAGTACAATATCAGATGCGACACCCTTAATTTGTGTAGAAGAACCGATAATGCGATAGAAAGATGCAGTAGTAACCTTTAATGCACCTAAAGATTGGGTTGCATCTAAGCCAAGAGACATAACCGTTTGTACTGTTCCTTTACCATGAGTTTGTCTGTCACCTATAATGACAGCACGACCATAATCTTGAAGAGCACCTGCTACAATTTCTGAAGCAGAAGCACTGAGCTTATCTATCAAAACAATTAGCGGACCATTATATGCAACTGCTGATTGATCATCGCGTAGGGTATGAACTCTAAAACGCTCCTTAACCAATACTACAGGTCCACGTTTAATAAATAAACCAGTAACAGAAATAGCCTCAACAAGGGAGCCTCCTCCATTTCCACGGAGATCTAAAACAATACCCTCAACATTATCCTCTTTCAATTTTGAAATTGCTTTTTCCATATCAATTGTTGCAGATTTCAAATCAAATATATTTTCATCCGTTATTGATGATGCATTTGAATAGAAAGAAGGTAAATTGATATAACCGATTTTTCGAGTAAGCCCTGCAGCATCCTTTATCTCTTTTGTTAAGAAAGAAACGGCCTGCTCTTCAAGTTTAATTTCATCACGAACAAGTGTAACAATTTTTGTTGTTGTGCCAGAAGCATCTGTAGAAGGTATAACCTTTAACCGAACAACTGTATCTTTTGGTCCACGAATTAAACGTATAGATTTATTAAGTGGCCAATGAGTTACATCAACAAATTCTTCATCTCCCTGAGCCACTGCAATAATCTTATCTCCAGGAATTAAATGAGTCTCGGATATATCACGATCTGCAGGACCTCCAGGAATAATATCAACAACCTTTGGCATTCCATCCTCTATTGAGAGTGTTGCACCAATGCCTTGTAGTGACAGCCCCATATCGATATCAAAATCCTCTTTCTTTTCTGGAGAAAGATATGATGAGTGTGGGTCATAAGCTTCTGTAAATGAATTTATGAAATAAGATTTGTATGTATCAACATCTAAATCTTTTATTACATCATTGTATCGGCGTATTCCTTTAAGAATATTTTCAACTGTCTTTGTATGAAAATCTTGGGTCACAATATCTTTAATTTCTGTTGAAATTGAAGCGGCTTCCTCAGATTCATTTTTGGAGGCATTCTTTGCAGCCTCTTCTTGCTTTAATGCTTCATTTACTATCGCAACAAGATATTGATTCTTAAGTCTATTTTCCCAAATTTTTTCTTGAGCAGATTTATCAACAGGCCATTCCGCATTCTTTCGCTTCCACAAAAACTCTTCTGTTGTAGAAAAATTTTGCACTTTCGCTAGAAATTCCTCTGCAGTCAGATTCCCAAAATAATTCTCTGCAAATTCTTTGTATTCGACAATTCTTGAACGAAAAATATTAAGCACGTCAATTGCATAAGAAAAATCTCCTGACTTTAATAAATCAATTTGTTGAGCTTTCTTTTGCTCGAACAAAGAAATTTCTGTCTGGGTAAAATAAATTCTCTGCGGATCAATAATATTAATATAATTTGTCCAAGCAATAGAACCTGTTTGCAAGTTCATTGGTTTGCGTAGAAAATGTATAGCAGGCATCATCTCAAAAACATTTTTTGCTCCTGAGACAAATACTTGATTTTGTGCTGATTCCGCATCCTTTTTTTCTTCATCTTCAGAAACAACATAATCATCTCCTGCTGAAGATTCTTCTGCAGAATTAGATTTTGTCTCTTTAAGAAGAGGAGCAACATTATCCAGTTTCTCTAAAGAAGAGCCAGAAGAGTTTTGTATTGCTGGCGGCAATAAGTTAGGAATCTCTGTATCAGCCGAACAAATATTCCATGCAATGCTAAAAATTAGCACAAGCAACATTCTTTTTGTTATAAGCTTATTTTTCATAGTATGACATCAATTATTTACTAAATATAAATGATTAACCACCACGAGTAAGATTATTAATTTTTCTGCTCTGGAGGAGGAAGTATTTCATCTCCATTTGGAGTAGATTCAGACTTTGCTTTTGATACATAACGACTCTTAGGTGTTTCATCCTTCAAATCATATTTCTTCGCAAGTTCTGCAAAATTATCTATTTGATCTTTATAGGTTACAACCATACGATCCAAACAATATAATTGACGATCTGAAAGAACCTTATTATTTGAAAATTGCTGCTGAACCGATGTATAAAAATCGTAATCATTAAATACGCGTTTACCACGCTTTGAAGGTTGACGCCAATTTGCCACCTTGGATAAAGCAGTCAGTAAATCCTCAATTCGACTTGTATCAACTTTCTCTACTGGCTTATATTCAACACCTAAATCAGTACATAACTCAGGGGAGAAATTTGTAACATTTTCATGCATTGCATTAAAAATCATTTGAAGACGATACTGCTGCTTTGTTGTTAGAGCTCGACCTCCTTCAACCCATTTCTTTAATGATTCAACAAAAGCCTTGTCTTTTTCATCAGGGATTCCAGAGTTATCCATAACCTCAAATAATTTTAATACCTTCTCATCCGGAGCAACTGGCTGTTCTGGTTTATATTCTACACCAATCTCACCCAATTTTGACTCTAAATCTGGTATCTCATTCTTATAACGGTATGCAATATCAATCAAAGTCTTAAATTGACGCTCCGTTACAGAGCGAGAGCGCTTTTGATCTGCTTCTGAAGCAGCAGGATCTAAACAAGCTTGAATATCCTTAAGGAAACGCTGTTCACTAAAAGAATTACGACCTGTACGAATAGGCTTAGCCCAATTTACTATGTTTGCCATAAGAGCCAAAACTGACTTTACAACCTCTGGATCTACAGCACCACGAGCCTGAGCAAGCCACTCTTCTAACTTTTTGAAAAATTGATCAATCATGGAAGTCCACTCAGCATGACTTTCTTCGATTCTATCCAATTCTTCTTCCATTGAAGCAGTAAACTTTACATTAAAGAGCTCAGGGAAATATTTTATTAAAACATTATTAACATCCACACCTAATTGTGTTGCATGCATTGCCTTGCCATCTTTTTCTACATAGCGACGATCATTAAGTGTCTTAATAATTGTTGCGTAGGTTGATGGTCTGCCAATACCATTACGCTCAAGCTCTTGAATTAAAGATGCCTCATTAAATCTATATGGTGGTTTATTTTCCTTACGTTCACTTTTTGGTGGAGTACCAAATGGCGCAAGATATTCACCAATCTCAAGAGGAGGTAAACCATCTAGAAACTCCTCTTCTCCATCGTCATTTTCTGATTCCTGCTTACGAGGCTTTTCTTTTATTAGCTTTGTAAAACCATCAAATATCAATTTACGTGCAGAAGCGCTGAATGTATATACATTCTGGCAAGAAGATTCTGTATCAATATATGCAGTCAACTGCTCATAAACAACATCTGTCATTTGGCTTGCTATAAAACGAGTCCAAATTAGTGAGTATAATTTCAAATCACGCTCACTTAACACACCCTTAACATGCTCTGGTGTTCGCATTGGATCTGTAGGGCGAATACATTCATGAGCTGCTTGAGCATTCTTTGAATTTGTAAAATTCTTTCCATTAAAATATTGCTCACCATAGGTTTGAGTAATGTAACGATGAGCAGCATCACGAGCATCATTAGACACTGCCACAGAGTCGGTACGCATATATGTAATAAGACCAACTGTTCCCTCATCTTTTAATTCTACACCCTCATAGAGCTTTTGAGCAATTTGCATTGTAGCACTTGGAGAAAAACCAAAAGCATTTGAAGCAGCCTGCTGTAAAGTACTTGTCTTAAATGGTGGTTTTGTTGATTTCTTTTCTGTTGTTGTCTTTAAATCAACAAGCTTATATTTACAAGCATTTAAATCATTTTGAATTTGCTGCTGAAATGCTTCATCTTTAATATCTGCCTTTTTTCCATTAATACTCTTAAGAGTTGCCTTAAATGGTGTCTTTGGCTCGACAAGCTTGCTAAACATACCAGAGAAAATCCAATAAGGAGTTGGTATAAATGCAGCAATTTCTGCATCACGCTCACAAACAAGACGTAAAGCAACTGTCTGCACGCGGCCTGCACTCAAATTACTTGAGCCTAATCTCTTACCTAGGAATGGGCTTATTTTATATCCAACAATTCGATCTAGCAAGCGGCGAGCCTGCTGAGCATCAACACGTGGCATATTGATTTCTCCTGGTGCAGCAAATGCTTTACGAACTGCACTTGGAGTAATCTCATTATATTGAACACGGCGGAATGGAAGTTCTTTATTTTCAAGCTTTTCGGATAACACCTCTTTTAAGTGCCAAGCAATAGCCTCTCCCTCGCGGTCAGGATCGGGAGCGAGAAAGATTTCATCTGATTTCTTCGCAGCAGAAACAAGACTGTTAATTATAGCCTCACGGTCCTGTGATATTTCATAACGAGGTTTATAGTTATTATTTACATCGATGGCTAGGGTATCTTTTGGAAGATCACGAATATGACCCTTTGATGCCATTACATTAAATTCTTTTCCCATTATTTTGCCAATGGTTTTTGCTTTAGCAGGAGACTCTACGATAATTAGTTTCATATTTTATATTCCTTATTCTAGTTCTATGTGAATTATTACGATTTATTTTAACCTTTTGTGCTTTTAGCTTTTAAAACATTTCCTGGATATCTATTGATAAGCCCCTTCATTTCAAGCGATATTAGGCGAGCACCTATTTGTGCTGGAGGAACACCCGAGCAAGCAATAAGTGCATCTGCTGTCATTTCCTCCGTTCCCAAAGCATCTAGTAACTTTTGTTCAATTGCATCGAGCTTTGGCTTCGGCTTCTCAAATTTAGGCCACTCTTTATTCTCAAATCCTTTAGCAGATATAGAAAACTCTTTGTTTTGTTGTAAATGCGTTGGCGAATGTGATGGAACTTCCAGATTATATAAATGCATTGAATTCATTTCATCAATTACATTATCTACTGTTTCTACAAGTCTTGCACCTTCACTTATCAAACGATTTGTTCCAGCTGAGAGCTCACTATCCAGTCTGCCAGGTATTGCCATTACTGGATGATTTTGCTCCATTGCGCGCTCTGCAGTAATCAGCGAACCACTATTCATAGCTGCTTCTACTACAAGAACTCCACGTGATAAGCCAGAAATAATTCTGTTGCACATTGGAAAGGTTTGTCGGCTTCCTAAAACACCAAATGGATATTCGGAAATCACGGCTCCACCTGAGCGAATGATACTGCGTGCCAGTTCTATATTATCTCGTGGATACAAGCAATCTAATGCACTACCGACAACAGCAACCGTCTTACCTTTTCCTAAAAGAGTTGCAGAATGAGCTTCTGTATCTATTCCATGGGCCAATCCAGAAATTACACATACACCTCGTTGTGCAAGTCCATAAGCAAATTTCTTTGTCATTGCTTTACCATAAAGAGATGGATTTCTTGTACCAACGATACCTACAGCAGGTGTATTAAGAACTTTGGCATCTCCTAATACATATAATACCATAGGAGGATAGCTAATTTTCTTAAGTAGCTCAGGGTAGTCATCATCTATTATAGTAATGAATTTAACAGACTTACTTTCAGCATACTCTTTTTCTTTTTTCCAATCTACCTTTCTTAATTCCTCCAAAATCATTTCTGCTCGAGTTATACCAACACCTCTAACCTGAGCAAGTTCTTCAGTATTACAGTCAAACACCTTTCGTGCTGAGCCAAGTATACTTATTGCCTTTCGGAGTGTAACCACCCCCATACCTTTAACCATATTCAATGCGATATATGCATCTCTTTCTGTCATTGCAATCCTCCGTGTAAATAATCAGTTCAAAAAATTAGTTACAATAATTAACACAAAAAAAAATCCTATGCAAGCAAAATCTTTCAATAAAAATTATAAATATACATATAACAATCACAAAATCAACCACTTAAGAATTTTTACTTTTTTAGAACAGACACTACTTTTTTGAAAAAGCATAGGTTTTAATTTCAATAATTTTCGGCACACGAATAAGCATACACTGATGGTATGCTCGTAGGTTCAAAAACACCAATATGCACCAATAGACACGAATTATTGTGTGGGAGGTGGAGTGGGATTATAGAAATCACGAAATACATGAAAAGCACGAAATCAAGTACACGAATGGGGGATGAGGGAAAGAGAAAGGACACGAATGTACACCAATAGACACGAATACCAGTATAATGGGTGAGATTGTGTAATTTTAGGAAGCTCGAAAAACATAAAAAGCATGAAATCAAGTACACGAA
>JAGCJJ010000064.1 GCA_017648065.1 Kiritimatiellia bacterium
ATAAAATCGTCTCCATTATCTAAAACCACAAATTCAGTTTTACCCATAAACTCGGCTTGGAGTGCTCTAACAATCTCAATCTCACTTGTAATTTCTCTTCCATCTATTTGCATTTATAACTCCTTAGATTGTCGCCACCTACATTATGAATGAATCCTTGAGCTCATTGAATCTCTCAACATAAGTCTTCTATTGAACAAAACTCATGGTCTTATACCAAACAGAAACACCTATAATACAAAACTTCGTTCTTGCAATGCAAATGGTCGGGGTAATGGGATTCGAACCCATGGCCTTTTGGTCCCGAACCAAACGCGCTACCAGACTGCGCTATACCCCGAACATCCTTTCTTCGCAAAATTTATCAGCCTAAATTACAATGACCAACTAATATGTTTGTAATAAAGGCAAGTCCTTGATTCTTATGTTATCTACGCTTATTATGAGACTTTTTGCTATGCTTATGCTCAAACTTTGAAGCATATTTGCCCTTTCTGCCATTCTCCTTAAGTTTGCGTCCGCCCTTCATACTAGGAGAACGCTCACCCTCTGTAGAAAGGACTGTGCGAGCTTTTGATACATCTCCATCTGATACAAGAGCAAAATCAACCTTACGCTCCTCAAAGTTTACCTTGATTGGATATACTTTCAAAGAGTCGCCTGCTGCAAAAGAAGTTCCTCCACCAACAAGGCATTCACGATTCTTATCATAGCGTAAGAATGAATTTGATAGTAATGATGCATGAATCATGCCGCTAATCTGTAAATCTGGCAACTCAACAAAAACACCAAACTCTGCCACACGGACAATTATTGCTTCAAATTCATGAGTACCTATCTTATCCTGCTCAACTAATTGCTCAAGATAGCGATACTTCTTTATCTCAATCAAATCACGAGAGGCTTGCTCTGCATTTGCTTCTGTTGTTGTTGATGAAGCAGCTATAGCTATTAGCTCATCCTTGCTTGGCTGGCGCTCTCCAAAGAGCAATGCAGCCAGCTGTCTATGAGAAACTAAGTCTGGATAGCGTCGGATTGGTGATGTAAAGTGGCTGTAATAACGCTTTGCCAAGCCAAAATGACCCTCATTCTCTGCACTATATTCAGCACGCTTCATACTGCGTAAAACAAGAGTAGAAACAAAATACTGCAATGGAGAATTTTCCACTGCCTTAAGCAAACGCACGAGATTACGTGTATCTGTCAAATCTCCAGCCATAATGCCAAGCATTGTCAATGAAGCAGAAAGCTCCTCCAGCTTCTCCTCATCTGGCTTATCGTGGAAACGAGCAATATATGGAAGCTTCTTTGTAGAAAGCTCCATTGCTACTGCTTCATTTGCTGCCACCATCGCCTCCTCTACCAGCTCATGAGCAGGAAAATGTGGTGCTGGGCGTACGCCAACCATCTCATCATTTTCCATCAATATTTCCAGCTCTGGTGCAGAAATATTAAGAGAAAGCTTCTTAAAACGGATTTCTCGAAGTTGCTGAGAAAGTTTATTTATTTCAACAACCAGCCTACGACATTCTGCATCAGCCAAATCACATTGACCATTTGCATCTATCATCTCTTGTGCCTGCTCATAGGTCAAACGCTGCTTTGAACAAATAACAGATTTTGTAAAGCGACGCTTTAGCATAATTCCTTCTGAACTAAAAGTAATAAACACAGAGAATGCCAGTCTGTCCTCATTTGGTACAAGGCTGCAAACACCATTAGAAAGCTGCTCTGGAAGCATTGGTATCACTTGATCCACAAAGTAGACACTTGTTCCACGTCTGCGTGCCTCTCTATCAAGTGCTGAGCCTGTTGTTACATAATGAGAAACATCAGCAATATGTACGCCAAGCACTCTATTACCCTCTTCATCTATATCAAGAGAAAGAGCATCATCAAAATCCTTTGCTGTGGCAGGGTCTATTGTAAAAATATACTTTTCGCGTAAATCCTCGCGATCTGCAGTATCCTCCAAGCGTGCAGAAACCTCCTCTGCCTCACTGATTACTTGGTCAGGAAAATCACGCTCAAGTGCATATTGCGTCATTACCGCAATTGTATCCAATGAAGGATTACTTGCAGGACCAATCACAGATACAAGCTCAGCATCAGGATTAAAATAAGGATTATCCCATGCTTTAAATCGGACCACAATTCTATCACCTGGCTTTGCATTACCAGCATCATAAAGATTAAAGGTATGCTTATAAGTAGGTGTTATTGGCACTGCTGTCCAAAATGCTCCATTCTGCTCAAGTGTGCAGACGATATTGCGAGAAGCACGCTCTACAACACGGAGAACGCGACCCGTTGGGCGCTTCACTCCTCTAAATGGAAGAGCCATTAAAACCTCAACCTTATCGCCAGTAAGTGCGGTTCCAACATCGCGTGCCATAATCATCACATCGTCGCCACCGCAATCTGGAGTTACAAAACCATTGCCACTGCGAGTAAGAGAAATTATTCCTGTAAACTCATTTGGCAGAGACGACTTTGCTGGCTGCTGGTCTAGCATAGCACCTCTGCGCCTGACCTGACCTTTAACTGCACCTTTCATTTTAAATTTACTCATCGTCATGGCTCCTTTTTTCGCGGCGCTTTCCCTCTACAACAATAGAGACCTCGCCTTTAATTTTAACGCCTTCAAATTTAGCAATCAACTCAGAAAGGCTTCCTCGTTCAATGCGTTCATGAAGCTTTGTAAGTTCCATACAAACAGCAGCATTTCTATCACCAAGCGCTTCTAACGCAGCTTTCAATGTAGGGCTCACGCGGAATGGGGACTCAAAAAGAATCATTGTGTGAGAAAGCTCCGCTTCGTCCGCAAAGAAACGATGTAAAGCACCTGGTTTACGTGGTGGGAAACCTTTAAATGTCCAACTTGATGTTGGAAGCCCTGACATAATAAGAGAAATATTTACAGCACTTGCTCCTGGAATTACTGTCAATTCAAGGCCCTCTGCAACTGCAGAGCGAACAAGACGAAATCCAGGATCACTAATCGCAGGATAGCCTCCGTCTGAACAAAGAGCGACATCTACTCCGCTCTTTAGCAAGCCAAGAATTCTATTTCCTGCGAATTCTTCATTTCCTTCGCGGTATGAAATCATTTCAGGGCGAGGGATTTCAAGTGATGAAAGCAACTGCCATGTACGGCGTGTATCCTCGCAAGCAATAACTGTAACACTCTTTAATACTTCGATAGCACGAGAAGAAATATCGCCTAAATTTCCGATTGGTGTAGCTACAATATACAACATAAAAAATCCTCAAAATAAATTTAATATAAAGCCTTGCAAAATTATTACTAGTAATTATACCACTTTTGGCAAATTAGTTGCAATTACAATTCGAAAAACTTATAAGCAAAAATGAGTACTAAGAGTAAAAGACAAACAAAATAGAAGCAAGAAAATTTATACCTTACATTCAGAATTCGATAATATTTTGAACATCTGTCAATAAAACACAATCACACTGCCACAATTATTACTAAAAGAAAATTGTGACAATGTGATTTATTTTGTTTCTTATGACCTAACTTTGATCAAAAGACAGCTTATGTATATTCTTCTTTATTACAAAGAAATAGTAAACTCTTTTAACATTTCAGGAACTTCATCAAGTCCAAATACAGAAACTGGAACTTGACCAGCAACACACTGAGGGTATTGCTCAAGAAACTTTCCACTAGCAATGTCTTCGAGATATTTTCTTAGTGGTTTATTAGCCATTGAAAGAGGAATACTTGTCTCTTGATTATCCTTATCATAAAGCTTTAGCAATGATTGTGGATATAAATTGAATACATGTGTTCCTGCCTCTAACTTCTTGCGTTCAGTAATATTTCCATGTAAATCATCAAATACATATTCCTGACCACAATATTTAGAAGATTCACTTACCTCAATAGTAATCTTTGAAACCATTTGCTTATGCCATTCAACTGAGTTTGTTGCAAAGTAGAATGGATTTGTTAATGCACAATGCTTAATTTGTTGCTGCTTCATTGTCTCTGGATCATCATTTTCACCAAAGCAACGGACTACAAAGTATGTATAATCCAAATCAGCAGGAATTTCGATATCAAATTCTACAGTGCCACCAGCAAAATCACGTAACTCGTAAACCACTGTATTGTTAAGAGTTACTAGCTGTACTCGAGAAAGCTTTGTCTCTTCTCGTGATGGCTTTGCGATAAGCTTTGCATGAAATAGCTTCTTATCGTCTGTTGCAATAGTAGAGCCCATTGGCATTCCATCAATTGTAAGAATTAGCTCAGGTCCACTTGTAATGTAGTGGTGACCAAGACGTAATTCCTCCTTGAATTCGTCCATTGAAAGTTTCTTCTTTGTTTCAAGAGGAATTGCATTCTTAAATGTTCTTTCTTTCTTTGGCATTCCTGCAAAACCACCATCAAGCTCAGCATAGCAAGGGACACGCCACTTTCTATCTAGCATAGCAAACCAAAGTGCTTGATAATCTACATGAAAAGCATCATAACCAATAACTGTTATACCATCGATATGACCATCACTAACTAAGCAAGGCATTAGCTCTGCAGCGATATTTGTTGTAAAATTGCCATCTACAGGAGGATGAATCCACCAGCTTGTTGGATGAGCCCAAATAGCTAGAGCACCAGCATTACGCTGCTCATTAATTACCTGTGAATAAGAGCGTCTAAGCTGCGCTCCATCTTTATGAAGAGGATTAGGATCTTTGATCTCATCTAGCGGAGTAAATGATACTGGCTTATCTTGAGAATAGTCATGCCAAGCAGGCACCTTATAATCAAAGCCAACATACCAAAGATGACCAAAACGATTTTTAGGAGTTTCATTGTCTATATAAAACAATGTATCCTCTTGCTCATTTAATCGTTTAATCACATCAAATATTTCTTCTTTGTCTAGAATATCTTCAGGCTTAATAAGACCTGCATAATATTCATTACGTTTTTCTCCCTCACACTGAGCATAATGCTGACCAGAAACAGTTGTCCAAGGAGAACCTACGCCATAAGCATGATATTCACAATCCTTACACCATTCCTTTGCATATTGAATTGATTGGTCTACATTGCTCAAATGGTTACGAACAAAGTGAGAGTGACCACCTAGATTAAAGGCATAGGTCTGAACAAATTCATTACTTGTTGTTAAATTTTTAATTTTCATATCAATTACAAATTAATTATTTATCGTTAAAAAATAATCTTAAAGTTATTCCTCATAAGGAAGAGGAAGATATAATGAAGCATAATAAATGCCCTTACGCTCACAAAAACGAATATCTGCACAACCTGTAAGTGGCAAACCAAAGCGTCCCATCGGTGTTGGCTGAACACCTAGCAAGAACGACAGCATAACACTAAGTGAGCCACCATGTGCAAAAATAGCAACCGTCTTGTCCTTTGCTTCTTCTGTAGGAACAAAACCATCACCTGTTGGTTTCCAACCGACGCTAGTCAATGTTTCTAAAACAGCAGGAACAACGCGAGCATACATATCAAAAAGACCTTCACCAAGCTCTGTTTTCCAAGTTTCTGCAATATCTCTATCAGCATCACGCTTTGCCATAGCTTCTGCTTCTGTAGATGTTGCATTTCTATATTCCTCAGAAGGATTCCATTCGTGAAAACCCTTAACGATTTTGATTGGTGCACACTCAGAATGTCCTTCCAAGGCGATTTCAGCAGTCTGAATAGCTCTTCCATAGCTAGAAGAAAACGCATAATCAATCTTGGTATTCTCAAGCATTTTAGCAAGACATTTTGCTTGTCTAATACCACTATCAGCTAGACAACCAGTAACCGGCATTTGAGGTTCAATAAATGGGTCACCCTTCATTTTACCATGACGAATAAGTAGTAAGCGCATAAAACTCCCTTAAACTTTCATAAAATTGTTACAACGTAAACTTACGCGTTTTTTATATAATACAAAATATATACGATATAAACAATAACAAACTACAAAAAACTATATGAGGATAAGACAACGTAGTTTTTAAAATAAAATATATGCTCTGGATATGTTAAAAACAAGCACATCCAGAACAATAAAACTATCGGCAAATCAATTTCACATAACCAGATAGAGGAACCTCAATTGCTGAAATGCCTTGAGCAATCTCTTGCTCTCTGACCTTTTCACCAAAAGTGTTATAAATTTCTGCCTTGCAATAACATACCGAATCAACAACAACCTTTGCATCGCTTGTTGCATTAACAATATAACCTGTTGTTACCCCATCAAAATCAACTACGCGATTTGGAATGTAAACAGCTGTAATTGATTCCTTGTCTGATGCTGCTCGGACGATAGGATAATTGCATTCTGGCTCATATGGGATAAATTTACCCTTCATAAGAGTATCGCGATGCTCTACCCAGAAATCAATCCAATGCTTCATCATACGAGCCTGCTCAGGAGTTAAGTCCTCAATCTTCAAGGAAAGCTGAGGAACGCTGAATAGAATTGTCAAAAATTGAAGTGCAGCAAACTCAGGTGTAGCATTACGTGGCCATTCAATCATATCAGAATGTACTGCAGAATCGCCTGATGTCAAGCGTAACGCTACTGTACGCATACGATTACGCAAAACGTCTGCTGGACAATCAGCAGCACGTAGCATATTACCATACTTACGAATTGCTGGGCCGATATATCCCTGTCTGAACTCAATCATAATATCTGGCTTAATTGCGCGCAATGCTGCACTAATCTCTGAAAGCATTACATCTGTTGCTTCTGGAATAGATTTATAATCTCTTCCTGCATAATTATCCTTTAATGCCGGATCAGGATTACCACGCAATGAAATATTGTCAATAAAATCTAGCTTAAAGCCATCTAGCTTCCATTCCTTAAGAGCTGTCACATAGATGTTCTTTAAATATTCACGCACCTCAGGGAAGCGAGGATCAAGAATACTTGTTTGAAGCAAATCTCTGCGTGTCAGTGCCATTTTGCCTAATTTCTCAACAATCTTACTATCATCACCAACAAAAGGAACAGAGAACCAAAGCATTACCTTCATGCCCTGCTCATGGATTTTCTCCACAAATTCTGCCATATTTGGGAAACGAGATTCTGCTGGCTCCCAATCTCCACAATAACGATAAAGACCTCCGCCTAATTTTTCCAGCTCCCAGCCATCATCAACAATGACTGTCTTCATACCAAATTTAACGGCCTCAGCACATTCCTTAATAATTGGCTCATCGTGAATATCTTGATGGAAATTATACCAAGTTGAATATATTGGCTCAAATGCACACTCTGGAGCAATACAAGGCTTATATTCAGGCATTTGCTCAATCCATTTAGCACCGGATGAAATAGCTTCAGAATAAAGGATTTCTCTTGTATCTATGCGAATTGAAATTTTCTGTGAACCCATTGGAGACTCTGGCTCAGTGAAGAAGCTTGCTGAAAAACTAGGATGTGCTGAATATTCATCAATACCAAGCTTTGTTGTTACCTTTCTAAATGCATCTGAAATAGAAAAAGTAACTGTATTAACAGATCCTTCACCAATAGCTGTATTGATAGGAACAGACCAAGCAAGCTCAGAATAAACCTCACAAAGCCAATTTGGTGGAAGACACAAATTTTCTACAAGAGGTGTCCAGCGATACAATGAAGGACGAATATTTTCACATGGAGTAAATAGAGTAAACTGAGGTGGCACTTTTTCTGCCTCTCCTATCGGAGAAAGCTCTACATCAAGAATTTCAATGCCATCTGCTTCATTCCGGCAAGTTGTCTTAAACTCCCAGCCACAATCCTCATCCTTTGTGTAAAGGTTAAAGGTTCCGATTATTGTATCTATTTTTTTATACATAATTTTCCTTTGCTTGATATTGATCAAATTATTGATTATGAAAACCTGATTACTATTGGCTCAAGATGCTTAATGGATGTAGCAAATTGCACTACCCCTTCCCTTTGCTTATCCCAAGAGTACTTAACACTCTTCCAGCTGCCATCTTGACATAAAACCTCAGCTTTCTTTGGCAGCTCTTTCATATAGACAGAAAGCTTTTTATAAGCATCTGAGGAAATATTTAATGCGAACATTACGCGTTTGCCATCTGGCAGCACACCTGATTGAATGAGCATTTGTCCATAATCAGCAAACGAGCAATCCGGGACACTGCCACAAAGCCACTCAAATGCTTTGTTGAGGAATTGGCGGCGAACAATACGAAACTTTTTATAGAAAGGCTCCATTGGACTCCAACCAGTAACACAGACTCTGCCACCAAGTCTATTTTCAAACAATGTAATTCCTGGAGAAATATCCTTTGGATTCTTATCTATTACACCTTGCACTAATTTAAACATTGTAAGAACTTTTGTTTTAGGAGAGCAAGGAACGAGATGAGCCATCCCCGCTTCCCACATAAGATTCATACGTGTTTTATTATCTGCAATCAAATCCTCGCGAGTAAAGAAGAAATCCTTATCACCATCATCTGCCTTTACACCCATAAGCGATGCAAAGCCTCGCTCTGTCAAAAGTTTTGCAGCAGCAGAATCTATAATAAGCTTTTTAGAAAGTAGCTGTTTGATTTGTGCATCTGACAAATATTGTGCATCAAAGCCTGATAGTGCATATACTTCATTGACACCAATTTCTGACCAGCATACAGGCACACCAAATGGGCCAAGCAAAGCATCACCCCAATCAGCACCATAAAGCCATGCACCTGCTTTCTCTGAATTATTTGCCAATGCTCCAATATCATAAAGTGGAGAAGCTATTCCATCGCGTTTAATTGCTCTGCCGATGGAAAGCAATTCATGATGCATGCCACCACGACTTTTTAATAAATTTTCAAAGCTGCTTTGTGAGCCTTTTTCTGTTGGGCTTTCAAATTCAGAAATCCACATTTTGGCTCCTTTAATACCTGCCCACAAACCAAGTGCTACTTGTGCTCCTAAAAGCTCGCTATTTGTACCCCACTGATTCTGTGGAAAAGTATCTGCCTCATTCAGAATATCGTCAACAGAATCCAAAATATGCAGCATTCTATAGGTCTTTCGCACAGCACTGAAAAGAACTGAAGATGGCTTACAGCCATAAACACCATTTCCAATACGAATAAATGGCTTTGTATCAGGGCCTGCCAGTGCCTTCGCTATTTTATGTCCAAAACCATAATTTACGCCAACGCAAATACCGCAACGCAAGGTTGGATCAATTTTATCAATGGTCTTACGGAATAGCTTTGCTAACGGAATAACAGATTCTGCTCTAGCCTTAGAAATTTTTACAACCTCAGGGTCATTCCAAGGACGTGTACGCATAATATTGCGAATTTCTTCATCCGAATATTTTTTATTACCTAATACTTTTCTATATAGTTCACAATGAAGAGGACAATAGCATTCCCAATCACGTGGACCAAAATCATCATCTACCAAAAGAAAGGCAGGTTTCTTTCGCACAAGAGAATCAACCATTTCCTCTACATAACCATGAAATCCTTTATCCAAAGCACAAAAGCGAACAGATGAACTTCCATCCGAGTTGACAATAGTTTGCCAGGTTTCATTTGTTAAAGGAATTTTTCCATTCCAACCATGCCCTGAATGGCTTTGAATTAGCGCACCTAATTCTACATCTGAATTTTCTTTTTCCAATCCGATACGAACAGCTTCAAAGTGTTCACAAAGAGGTGCAATAAGCTTACGTGCTGGTGAGGTTTGTGGGTGGAATGATAAAGACAAAGCAAATTTACGAATACCAAGTTCATTTGCCTGCCTGCAAATTTCTTTAACAGTAAAATCTACATCATCAGCATACACTGGTACTATATTTATAAAATCCTCAGGTACTGCTGGCATTTGCTTAACAACAACTTCTTTATTCGTTTTCATTTATTTCGGTTTTTTAATATACCATCACAATATCGTAACTAAGTAAATTATACCACCTACGATTAAATAAAATCAACTTAAATTATCGCTAGAATAAGTTCATTAATACAAAAATACTAAATTGGAAACAAAAAACAAAAAGCTCGAAAGCAAATTGCCCTCGAGCTCTTATGACTAATTAAATTAGAACAAGAATTATTCCCATTCAATTGTTGCAGGTGGCTTACTTGTAATATCGTAAACTACACGATTAACCTCAGGAATTGTATTTGTAATTTCCTCAGAAACCTTCTCTAGCATATCCATTGGTAGTTTTACAAATTTAGCAGTCATAAAGTCTGTTGTCTTTACAGCACGTAATGCTACTGTATATGCATATGTACGAGCATCATTAGTTACACCAACAGAGCGATTTGCTGTCAAAACTGCAAAGTACTGACTTGCCTGACTCTCAAAACCATTATCAACAATTGCCTTACGGAAAATAGCATCAACATCACGAAGAATATCAAGCTTTGCCTTTGTAAGCTCTCCTATACAACGTACACCTAGGCCTGGACCTGGGAATGGCTGACGATAAGCAATTGAATCTGGCAATCCAAGAGCTTTAGCTACCTTGCGTACCTCATCCTTAAATAGGTACTTTAGAGGCTCTACAAGACCCTTGAACTGAATATCTTTAGGTAGACCACCAACGTTATGATGTGCCTTAACCTTCTTACCACCATCACCACCACTCTCGATGATATCTGGATAAATTGTACCCTGAACTAGGAATTCAGGCTCACCTGCAGCACGAGCTTCTTCCTCAAATACACGGATAAATTCTTCGCCAATAATCTTACGCTTTGTCTCTGGATCCTCAACACCAGCAAGACGCTTTAAGAAGCGCTCCTCACCTTTAACATGAGTTAGGTTAACACCAAATTCCTTAACAAATACCTGTTCGATTTCCTCTGGCTCACCCTTACGCATCAAACCATGGTCAACAAATACGCTTGAAAGCTGGCTGCCAACAGCTTTATGAACAAGCAAAGCACAAACAGATGAATCTACACCTCCAGACATTGCAAGAAGCACCTTCTTATCACCTACCTGCTCGCGAATATCTGCAATTGCTTCCTCAATAAATGCCTCTGTTGTCCAATCACGATTAATCTCACACTTAGCTAGCTCTTTATCAAGTATTTCTGCAGTAATTTCGCTGTCAATTAAATCAATTACAGGGACATTGAACTGTGCTAAATCAGCAGTTGGCTCCTTACCAAAAGTTGCTTCACCACAAGCCTTACCACGCTGAAGAACGATAGCCTTTGGGTTCTTCTCTGCAATACGCTCTGCTGAAGCAGTATTAGGAAGTACTTCACAATAAATATTTAATGAGCGAATCTCTTTTGCTGCTGCTTGACTATTTATGGCACCAAAATCAAGTACAACAACCATGTCATGTGTATTTTTCATATGTCTCCTTTGTTGGAAAATCGGCATAAAAAGCACCGATAATTGAGAAATAATACCAAAAAAAATTGTGGCCTTGCAATCATTTTTTTTTAGTTTTTTTTATGTTTTTTTTGCAAAAAGTTTCACAATAAATACACTCAATAAGTATCTTTTGAAATAGTACTAATCAATTAGAGGTTGTCACTACTCCTTAACCAACACAAAAACACCTAAAAAAACAAAAAAAATACATCAAAACGCTATTTTTTTATATTTTTTACTTTATACTATATAAAGATAAGAGTAAAATTTTTTGCCAATTTCAAATTTCAAAGGAAATAATATGCTCATTACAACAATTATACTCATTATTTGTGGCGTATTTATACCATTAGCCATAAATAAAAATTCTCGTTTGGTAAACATGTTTGGTGCCGGTTCTGTAATCACACTTTGTGCATCAATTGCTTGCATTATGATTCAAAGATTATTTAGCGAGGTAAACTATCAAACGGTTACAAATTTCTTTGCAATCCCTATTATCATTTTAGGTATCGCTGGTGCTATCCATTCAATTGGCTATCTGCGTGGACACTGGGAACACAAACGCGGACTTTATTGGGCTTTGTATTTTCTAACTATTTTTGGAATGTTCTCTGTTCTTGAACAATTCATCAACCAAAATATTATCAGCGCATTGCTTTCCTGGGAAATGATGAGCTTGGCAAGCGCAGGTCTTGTAGGCTTTGATACAAAATCCAAGCTAAGCCAGCGTGCATTTTGGACATATATGCTTGCGTCTAATGCTGGTGCTGCATTCCTCATGCTTATGTTTGCTTCAGCTGATTCTTATCCAATCCTATGCATCATATTCATGCTAATCGGCTTTGGTCTGAAAGTAGGTTTCCCTATCCTTCATGTATGGCTGCCACAAGCACACCCTGCAGCACCTGCTCCTGTATCTGCTCTAATGTCAGGTGCAATGCTTAATCTAGGCGTATTTGGAATACTATTGTGTGGCACCATATTTGGTCGCGACCACTATTCTCTTATTGGCTATATACTTGTTACTTTGGGCATAATCGGATCTGTTGGTGGCATCCTATTTGCACTTGCTCAACGTAATATCAAAACACTGCTAGCCTTCTCAAGTATAGAAAACATGGGCATTATTTCTATGGCATTGGGCTTGTATTTCATTACTATTGGATATGGTGCATGTTTGCAGAGTTGTTACTTAGCTCTTGCTGGTGCAATATATCACATAATCAATCACTCAATTCTAAAGGGTGGTTTATTCTTGTCCGCTGGTTCTATCTATAAGCAGACAGGCACTCTTAATATGGAAGAGCTTGGCGGGCTAATGAAGCGCATGCCAATCATTGGTCGCTGCTTTGCAATAAATTCTGTAGGTATTTGTGGCATTCCTCCTCTAAATGGATTTATCGGCGAGCTTCTAATTTATGTTGCTGCATTTTATGGTGTAATCTATGGCAACACATGCATCGCTGCTATCTCAGCAACAATTGCTATTATGCTTGCTCTGACCGGTGGTCTTGCATGTGCAGCATTTTCTAAATGCTTTGGTGCTTGCTTTATGGGTGAGCCAAGAACCGAAAAAGCTGAAAAAGCAACAGACGGCTCTCCATTTATGACGATCCCGGTAGTTGTCTTAACTCTTCTCACTATTCCAGCTACATTCTTAGCACCTCTTATTTTCAGAGCTATTAACAACGCATTCGGTCACCCTACTTTTATGGGCAATGTTCAGATTCTAAATTGCGCTGTAATGATAATTGTCCTACTATACATGGTATTCGGATTGTTCTATTTCGTGCACAACTACATTCTTCCTGGAGGAAGAAAAATCAGACGTGGCCCAACATGGGACTGTGGCTATGCAAAGCCTACAGCTCGTATGGAGTACACAGGCACAGCATTTGCTCAGCCTCTTGTTGACTTCTTCTCTCCTTTCCTGAGAAGCATCCGTAAGATTACACGTGTAAAATCAAATCTGTTCCCTAAAGAAGCAAACTATAGCATTGAAACAAAAGATGCTGGCACAGGTCTGTTCTGGGACCCTATCTTTAAGTGCTTATCAAAAATCTTTAATAAGCTTCATGAGCTACAATCCGGTTCTCTCCATTTCTACATTTTAATTATGGTTATCGCTATTTTGATAATGTTAATTTGGGGCTTTGCATTCTAAGAAGAAGGATAATTTTATGTACTGGTTTATTTATTTTCTAATATCATTAGTTGCAGCACCTCTACTAGTAGGTATCATTAATAAAGTAAAAGCATTTTTTGCAGGACGCAAAGGTCCACGCCTTCTACAGCTTTACTTTGATATTTTCAAGTTACTAAAGAAGGATAGAATCCTTAGCAACACCTCCACAATAATTATGGAGATTTGCCCTATTGTAAATTTAACAGCTGTTGTTGTAGCTTCTGCTCTAATGCCTATTGCTGGCTACCCTTCACCACTTGGCTTTGAGGGAGATATTATCCTTTTCTTCTACCTGTTTGGTTTAGGAAGAATCGCTACAATCTTTGCTGCTCTTGACACAGGCTCTGCATTTGAAGGAATGGGTGCTTCACGCGAAGCTCAGTTCTCTGCAATAGTTGAGTTGGTTATTTTTACAATTATAACATTCCTTGCTCTAATTTCAACTGGCGGCTTCTCTCTGGACTTACTACTGGACGTTTCTATCACAAACACCGGAGTTGGATTAGCAATCACACCTCTTCTGCTCATCACTTTAGCATTCTTAATTGTGTTACTATGTGAAAATTGCCGCGTGCCATTTGATGATCCGGAAACACACCTAGAATTAACAATGATTCATGAAGCAATGATTCTTGATAATGCAGGCCCAGATTTAGCAATTATCCACTATGCAGCTGCACTGAAGCTTTGGACAATGAGTGGCTTCTTAGTAATGCTAATTCTTCCAAAACTTATCATAAATGGCTTTGTAACTGTTTGCTGCTATATTATCGGCATAATTGTTATTGGTGCATTTATTGGTGTCGTTGAATCTATTCTTGCACGAGCACGCTTCGTAAAGATACCTCAACTTATTTTAAGCGCATTCACAATTGCTTTAATCGCAATTTTACTACACTCAATTTTCAGATACTAATCATTCAACAAAGAAGCTTTAATTATGATTACAAATTCAATTGAAATTATATTAGCAATCATATTGCTTACCGATATCGTTTTGGTAGCATCCAGCAGACTGTTCCACTGTATCAAGATTACAGCACTTCAAGGTATTGCAGTAGGTTTACTTCCTCTGTTTATCTGGAATTGGGCAAATGGCTCACCTTCATTACAGCTATGGATTACATCTCTTGTAAATGCAGGCATCAAAGGTATGCTTCTCCCATTCCTATTGTCAAAGGCTATGCGCCAATCTGCAATTAAACGCGAGCTGGAACCACTTGTTGGTTATGCCGCATCTGTATTTATAACGCTTATCGTTATTGTTGCAGCATTTTACTTCTCTAAATTCATGAATGCCCCAGCAACTGATATTTGCAGATTCACAACACCTACAGCACTCTCAACTATTGGTGCAGGCTTGTTTATGATTATTGCACGACGCAAGGCAATCACACAAGCACTTGGTTTCTTGATGTTCGAAAATGGAATTTCTGTTTTTGGCAATGGTATTGGCATTGAATATGGCTTTATCATTGAGCTCGGCATCTTACTTGACGTATTGGTTCTTGTATTCATCATGGGCATTACTGTATTTAACATCAACCGTGAATTTTCTCATATTGATTCAGACCGCCTAAATCAGCTTGGCGATTATGATCATAGCAAACAGAAGTAGGTGAAGCCATGCTATCATATTTAACAATTATCCTTCCATTTATCTTTGCACTTGCAATCTATTTCTGCAAGAAAAATGAAGCATTAGCCCGAAAGCTTGTTCTAATAGCTGCAGGAACACATGCTCTTTGCGTAATTCTATTGTTATTCTTCAATAAAAATGCAAAGCTTGTTCTAACAAGCACAATAGAAAACCCAACACTACTTGGTTATGACACACTCAGTTGGATTGTTCTAGCTATTACTTCTACTCTTTTCATCTTCTGCACAATCCATTCAATTGCATGGATACCTGTTGCAAAGAAACTGGATGGAGGCAATGGACGTTCCGAACCAATGCCATTAAATGTGTTTTACTGCTTTATGTCGGCATTACTTGGTTCTATGTCACTGGTAATTCTTTCTCAGAATCTTGCTCTGACATGGGTTTCTATTGAAGCAACAACATTGGTAAGTGCTCCTCTGATTTGCTACAATCGAACAAAGGCAAGCCTAGAAGCTATGTGGAAGTATCTATTGATTTGCTCAGTAGGTATCAGTATTGCACTTTTTGGCACAATGCTCCTTATTCATTCTATTATTGGAGCTTCACATGGTGATCCAATCCTAAGCCTTGCATACCTTAAGACAGCAAACTTTAACAGCGGATGGTTTAAGGCTGCATTTATACTTGCATTAGCAGGCTATGGTACAAAGATGGGTCTTGCCCCATTCCATACATGGCTTCCAGATGCTTACAGTGAATCCCCAGCAATGGTTTCTGCATTACTTTCTGGCGCTTTAATCAACTGCTCATTTATGGCAATTTATCGCTTCACAGAGCTAGTTCCTGCTGATATTGCACCATTCTGCCAGAACCTGATGTTTGCAATCGGTATTCTCTCCGTAGCTGTAGCAGGCATATTCATTGTTAAACAGTGCGACTTTAATCGAATGCTTGCTTATTCAAGCGTCGAGCATATGGGCTTAATTTTGATTCTTACAGCAATCATCTTATTAGGCGATGAATCTAAAAAAGGTCTGCTACCAGTTTTGTTCATCCACCTATTTGCACATTCTTTAACGAAGATGACACTATTCCTTACAGCAGGAAATATCCTTCTTGCATATGGAACACGCGCAATCACAGCAGTACGTGGTTTATACAAGACAATGCCAACTACTGGTAAGCTTTGGTTCCTAGGGCTGTTTTTGATTACTGCATGCCCTCCATCACTAATATTCTATCCTGAGCTTTATCTTGTTCTGAATGCACCACTATTTGTAGCTTGCGCTACTCTTCTTTTCTTGTTTGTTGTGTTCGCAGGCATGATGAATGTTGGTGTTCGCATGGCAAATGGTGTGCCAGGTGATATTGAAGACTCAATTACTGAGCCACGCAAGCTGCCAAAGGGCGTTATTGCAACACCTCTGATGGCTATGTCATTCCTATTTATTGTAAGCATTCTTGCATTTATAACAATGCTTTTTAATTAATGCACATAGCACATCGAATTGGAGTAATTAAAATGAACAATTTATTTATTGAAGCAAAAAATGCTACAGCAATAAAATTAGCAGAAATCCCTCTGTTGAGTTATAATACATTTAAAGGAGCACTGCTGGAAGCAACAAAAGAAGATGCTCGTCACATCATATCTCTGTTTGTAAAGCAGAACCCAATTTCTGCACCAACTCAATTTACGCTTTATGCAATTATTGGCGACAAAGAAAAGCATGCATTTCTTGTAACATCGACAGGTGTTGGCTACGAATATCCTTCCCTATCTAATGACCTAAGCCAGCTAAGCTGGTTTGAGCGTGAAATAGCAGAGCAATATGGCATTGTTCCACAAGGCCACCCATGGTTGAAGCCAATTCGTTTCCACCGTTCATGTCACATTGGTCATGATGCATGGGATCGCAAGGAAACAGACTCAATTGATCCATGCGTAACAGACTACTTCACTATGGATGGTGAAGAAACTCACGAGGTAGCAGTAGGTCCTGTACATGCTGGCGTTATTGAGCCTGGCCACTTCCGTTTTCAATGCATGGGCGAAGATGTTTATCACTTGGAAATCTCTCTAGGCTATCAGCATCGCGCAGTTGAAAAGCTTTTAATGAATGGTCCAACACTAGCCTCACAGCACATCCTTGAAACTACAGCCGGAGACAGCTCAATCGCACATGCTCTAAGCTATACATCTGCTATTGAAGCACTATCCTCACAGCAGAGCAAACCTTCAAAAGCAAGCGCAACACTAAACACAATACTACTTGAGCTAGAGCGCATTGCAAATCACGTAGGTGATCTTGGTGCACTTGCCGGTGATGTTGCTTACCTCCCAACAATGTCATATTGTGGACGCATCCGTGGTGAATATCTAAATATGACAGCTGAGCTTGCAGGCAATCGCTTTGGAAGAAGCATTCTTCTTCCATTTGGTTCTCGCCTGGGTATGAACGTGGCTCAGGCAGAAAAAATCCTTACATGGGCTAAAACTGTAAAGGCAGACTTGGATAATGCACTGAAACTTCTTTTTGATGAGCCATCTGCACTGGATCGACTTGAAAACACAGGTATCGTACCTACAGAAGCAGCAAAAGAAATTGGTTTAACAGGCTCTGCTGGTCGTGCTTCAGGTATTGCAAATGATGCACGCGTTGATTACCCACTTCCAGCTCTAGGCAATTCATACGATGGCTATACTGCAATTACAAATCCCTCAGGCGATGTATTTTCTCGTGCATTAATTCGCTACAAAGAGCTTGAAGCATCTCACAACATCATCTTCAAGCTTCTTGAGGAATTCATTGCAGAAGGTAAATCACTTGATGCTCAGACAGATTATCTTACTGCTCTGCCTGAATTAGCAGCAGACAGCATGGCAATCTCAGTTACTGAAGCATGGCGTGGCGAGCTAGTCCATGTAGCAATTACTAATGGAAATGGTCGTTTTGCTCGCTATAAGATTACAGATCCATCTTTCCGCAATTGGTTTGGTCTGGCTTATGCATTACGCAATGAGCAGATTTCCAACTTCCCAATCTGTAACAAGAGCTTCAACCTTTCATACTGTGGTACAGACCTATAAGGAGACAATTTATGTTTAAAGCAATATTAGCAAGATTTAAGCAAGGCTACAAAACTGGTAAATTCCCACTAAAGGGAGAGCCTAAGCTTCCTGACAACTTTATGGGACGCCCAGAAATTGCTGCAGATGCTGGTGAGACAGATGCAAAGATTGCAGCAAGTGCATGCCCTACTGGTGCTATTTCATGCGAGAATGGTAAGCTTTGCTTAGATATGGGTAAGTGCATATTTTGTGGTAAATGTGCATCAGTTTGTCCAAAGATTAAATTTACTAAAGATTGGCGACTCGCCGCATTTCGTCGCGAAGATTTAATTATTCATGCCGGAGACAAAAATCCATTTGATAATCCAAATGAGACAACTGTACAGCTAACACCTCCAAAAGAGATTGTAAAGCTATACAAAAATTCATTAAAGCTTCGTGAGGTATCAGCGGGTGGTTGTGCTGCATGTGAATTAGATTTCAACGTATTAGGCACATTAGCATGGGATATGGGGCGTTTTGGCATAAATGTTATGGCATCTCCTCGTCATGCTGACGGCATACTGGTTACAGGACCAGTATCAAAGAACATGGCATTAGCATTAGAGAAGACACATGCTTCAATGCCAGAGCCAAATGTAACAATTGCTTGTGGCGCTTGTGCAATATCTGGAGGCATCTATGCAGAGAGTCCGGAGACAGCACCAGAGGTAATGGAGAAATTCAAGCCAGATTTGTATATACCTGGCTGTCCACCACACCCTGCCACAACGCTTGACGCACTATTACGCCTCATTGGTAAAATATAATCTGAACGCATCTCTCTATAGAAAAAAATTACACAACTCTCTAGAGTACAACAATTTATAATTTAATAAAAAAAATTAAATACTAGGTATAACACTCAAAATATACCTAGTATTTTTTTAGTTTAATATACGTATAGATAGCAATTTATCACTAAAACATTATTGTTTTTCCATAAAAATTAACGAAAGCAAATTTCTTTTCGTGTAATTTTCAATTAAAACGCCTATTTTATTTGCTTTCTGCTCTGTAAAAGTATATAATATTTCCATAGTTTTGAAACATTTAACTATAAATTTATAGGTTCATTTATGAAAAAATACTTTATCATATTAATCTCGATTTTATTTGCTTTCATTTTTCAAGTAAACGGAGATTCTATCCGTGTATGTAATTCTTGCGGATATGAAATAATTCCTGCAACAGCTCGTTTTTGTGGAAATTGTGGAAATGCTGCCGATGGGTCAAAAAATCCTAATGTTGTTATTCCAGAACAGGATAACGTGCCTACAACAACAGAAAAAGCAATATCCGCTCCCGATTCAAAACCTTCTGCACAAGAGCTTATTAAGTTACCATTAGGTGAAGAAGATAACAAAATCTTAATTGATGCAATTCAATATTATTTAAAGAAAAGCCTTATTTATTTTACGAAAAGTTCATCTAATCCATACTCTAATATCTTAACTGGATATTTTCTCATGCAAGAGGCAGATGGTTTATTGAGAATATTGCCACAAAATGATTCTATTGCACAAGAAAAGATAAAACAGATAGCTTCTAAAAAAAACCAAATTCTCAATTTAATTCCTAAAGATAATAATTACAAATGTCCTAGATGTAAAGGCAGTGGATACACAGAATTTCATTATTTAACGCATACCAATGAAGTTGAAACAAAAGAAAATTCTTTAGTATGTGCACTTTGTAATTCACGCAAAACAATCTCTAAAGTATATGACAAAGCTTCTATAAATCAAATAATTACTCAAGCTAAACATGAAGCATACAAACAAAAAGAAGATAATGAGTTTGCAAAAAAAATTACAAATCGTCTCATAATGTCAAGACTCTCAACGCAGCAAAAATCTGCATATATGAAAGCAACAGCTTCCCCATGTGATTCTTGTTTTGGTTTTAGAAAAGAACAATGTAAAAAATGTGCAGGTCTTGGAATTAATAAATGCACAAACAAAAATTGCAACAACGGATACAAAAAAGAAAATAAAGCAAATAATAAAGGCAAAAACAATATAAAGAGAATAGAACAATTAACAATGTTTAATACTTGTACAGATTGCAAAGGCGCAACTTTTGTTAAATGTGAAAATTGCTATGCAACGGGGTTAACCATTTGTATGAAATGTCAAGGAACCGGCAAAAAAGACATTTGTGTAAGTTGCAATGGTGTTGGTTTTTCAGAATGTTCTAAATGCAAGAAAAATATCAACAAAAAGAATGATAAAAACCGAGCTTGCACTGATTGCGCTGGCTCTATGCTTGTCCTTTGCAAAACTTGCGATGGTGCCGGTGTAAAATAATTTTAACAATTTTAACAATTTGAGTATTAAATATGGATTTAGATTTAAACGGTTATGATAGCTTTGAAAAAGTAGGTCAAGGTGGTATGGCTACAGTATGGAAAGCCCGCCAAATCTCTCTTGACAGACCAGTTGCAATCAAAATACTTACATCTTCCAACGAAGCAAATGATGAGGATATTGATCAATTTCAATCTGAAGCTCGCGTTGCAGCAAGCCTTAATCACAGTGGAATTGTTCAAGTTTATGATGCATTCTATCGCAATAACCTATTTTGCTTTGTGATGGAATTTGTTGATGGTCAAACAATTAGCCAATGGATTAAGTCAAGAGGAAGACTTACAGAATCTGAATGCTTGTTTGTTGCAAAAGGCGTCGCTACAGCACTTGATTATGCTTGGAATTTCAAAAATCTGGTTCACTGCGATATTAAACCAGACAATGTAATGATTGATTCTGATGGCACTGTAAAAGTTACAGATTTAGGTCTTTGTCGCGGTATTGGAACAATATCCACCCGTAAAATGATTAGAGAATCAAACAATCCAGAGGAAATTGTTGTTTTCGGAACACCATCATTTGTATCTCCAGAGCAAGCTTTAGGTAGAGATCATCTACAACCTCAAGCAGATATGTATTCTTTGGGTGCGATGCTCTACAATATGATATTAGGTAGATATTTATTCTCTTCAAACGAAATAGATAAAGTAATGGAGCTACAAGTTACATCTCAGGATGACGACATCTATGACCATGTAACTGACGTTACTCCTATGTTTTGTGATTTTATCGAACGCCTTTTGTCAAAACAAATAGATCAACGTTATGAGACATGGGGAGATGTTCTGATAGACATAGAGCGAATTTCTCACAATTGTCCTCTGGCTAAAGGTCCACTAGACCTAACAAAAGCAGTAAGCACAATGAGGCGCTCTGAGCGTAGGCTACAGAGTCATCATACCTATGCTACGCTTGAAGATATGCATATGAATGATCATTCGCGCCTTAAAGTGAATATGCAGAAATTTAATGAAGCTTATGCAGAAATAGAATTTAACAAAATAAAAAAACGAATGTATAAAAAGATTACCTGCATAGCTAGCGCAATAACAATTGTAGTTTTAGCATTAGGTATTGCTATTGGTTTTGTTATGAACAAACCTAAGAAGGAAGTTCAAGAA
Organism: Kiritimatiellia bacterium; assembly: GCA_017648065.1. Taxonomy (GTDB): domain Bacteria; phylum Verrucomicrobiota; class Kiritimatiellia; order RFP12; family UBA3636; genus RGIG990. The sequence continues at coordinate 21,769 of JAGCJJ010000064.1, forward strand.
AAACCAGTACAAGCAAAAGTTGTACAAGCAAAAGTAGGTGAAGATAATACCGAACTTATTACAAAAGCATTTGAAGAAGTAAATAAAAAACATTTTTCTGGTGTTATTACTGATTCAGATGCTTTGAAACGATATGATGAATTTTTAGGAGTACCAAATGTTGACCAACAAGCCATCAATCGAATAAAGACTGCAAAAAACGACATCAAGCAAAAGTTTGATAGGAGAAAAAGACGAGTTCTCAACGAACTTAAAAAGAAAGCAGAATTTATGGCTATGAATGGTGATGTTATTGGTGCAGTAAATTCATTAGAATATTACGATGGTGATTTTGCCAAAGAGACTGCTGAAGAGCGCATGGCATTTAGTAAGGATATTGCTAAGCGTTACAAAAACAAATAAGTTTAAATATCAATTTAAGGATACGTTTTATGAAGCTTTGTATCAAAGCAAATATGACAATTGAGAAGAACCAACAAGCCATAGAAGAGCTTAAAATAAAAGCATCTGCTCTTGGCTTTGAATTTGTTGAAGTTGGGTCAGATGAAAAGCCAGATTTTTACATTGCACTTGGTGGTGATGGATCTATGTTAAGAGCAATTCATTCTGCGAAATTCAAGGATGTTCCTTTTGCAAGTATAAACACAGGAACTCTTGGTTATCTCACCACAGCACATATCTCAAAGTTGGAAGAAGTTCTTTTGGCACTAAAAAGTGGTGAGTATATTATTGATTTACGCACTACTCTATCCGCTTCTGTTAAAAAAGTAATGGAGTCAGAGCCTCTAACGGAATGCCTTGCTCTCAATGACTTCGTAATTATGCGTACGGATTCTGGCAGAACAAATGGTTTTGAATTGTATGTTAACAACAATCGCGTGACAGAATTTTTATGTGATGGAATGATTGTTGCCACACCAACAGGAAGTACAGCATATTCTCTTTCTGCTGGTGGACCAATTGTTTTACCAGGTACTGCAGCAATAATTATAAATGTTATCTGTCCTCATACACTAACATCTCGTCCACTTGTTCTACCTGATTCAGACAATATTGAGCTTCGTGTATCAAAGGCAAATGCCGCTTCTACATTCTCTCATGATGGTGTAGTAACAAGCCATATTGAAGCTGGAGACTCAATTAGAATTTCAAAATCGACTCAACCAATTAAACTTGTTAAGCTAAATGATTATGATCCATTTTATACTCTATCTAAAAAGCTAGGATGGAATGGATGCTTATTTAATCATACTAATTGTTGTTTCTAAACAAAATTGAAAAACTAAAAGAATATGTTAAAAATCTTTCGTTTTTTAAGTCCTTATAAGCTTCTTCTTATTCTTGCTCCTCTATGCATGGTGCTTGAAGTGGCTATGGATTTACTCCAACCAGCATTGATGAGTAATATCATTGATGAAGGAATCAGAAATGGCAATCCGCAAATTGTAGTGCAATATGGCGGAAAAATGCTTTTATTTGCATTTATTGGTCTATTAGGTGGTATTGGATGTACATATTTTTCTTCAAGAGCGGCCTTAAATTTTGCAACCGATTTAAGACTCGCTTTATTTGATAGAATACAAAGTTTTTCTACTGCTGAAACAGATCATTTTACAGCAGGCTCACTTGTTACACGCATTGTTAATGATGTACGCGTACTTCAGCATGTCGTAATTATGATTACACGCATGTTTATTCGTGCGCCATTTACTCTTATAGGCAGTATTGTTCTTGTTTTGGTTACTGACCCAAAAATGTCAGTCCCAATCCTTTTAGCTGCCCCAATTCTTGCTTGGCTTGTAATTTCTCGAATTAAAAGGATGCGCCCTAAATTCCAAGAAATGCAAGAATGTATCGACTCTGTTAATTCTACATTACAAGAGGATTTGACGGGTATTCGCGTAATAAAAACCTTTATCGCAGAAAAAAATGAGCTAAAAAAATTTGAAAAAGCAAATTCCGAACTAGCAGATGTTGGTATTGAAACTGGTAGAATAATGATTTCATTAGGACCTATGATTGCAGTAGTTCAGCAAATCGCAATTTTAATAATTATTCTTATTGCGGTTAGAGATGCAAGCTTAAAACTACTTATGGTTGGGCAAATAGTAGCTGTTATCAACTATGCTACACAAGTGATGAGCTCTCTTGTTATGGTAAGCTTTCACTTAATGCATTTCTCTCGTGCACAAGTATCTGCAGAGCGCATCAATGAGGTACTAGAGCAACCTCTCAGACTTAGCGAAGGAGATGACACCTTGCCACCTCAAAGCGGAAATATTCGTTTTGAAAATGTATCTTTTTCATATCCTGGAGCCTCAGGACTGCCTGCTTTAATTAATGCAAAGCTTGAATTAAAGACTGGCGAGCACTATGCAATCGTTGGTTCAACAGGCTCAGGAAAAACAACTCTTGTTAATCTTATACCTCGCTTCTATGATTCCGACGAAGGAACAATCTTTATTGATAATCGCGATGTAAAAAGTTATACATTTAACGCACTTCGCAGTTCAATCGCCTATGTAATGCAAGATATCACACTTTTTGCAGGCAGTATTGCAGATAATATTCGTTGGGGTAAACCAGATGCAACAGATGAAGAAGTAAAACACGCTGCCACAATGGCTGAAGCAGATGGGTTTATCTCTCAATTGGAGAACGGATACGATTCTGCACTTGCACAAGGTGGTGTAACTCTTTCTGGTGGACAACGTCAACGTGTTGCTATTGCACGAGCTCTCATCAAAAAAGCACCTATTCTTATCTTGGATGACAGCCTATCTGCTCTTGACACTACCACAACACGCAAGGTGCTGAACAACTTAAAAAATGAGCTAAAAGGAACAACAGTAATTACTGTTGCACAGCGTATCTCAGCTACAAGAGATGCAGATAGAATTATCGTTATGGATAATGGTAAAATATCTGCAATAGGCACGCATAAGGAATTACTAGAGAATTCCATTATTTACATAGAGATTTTTGAATCTCAACAAGAGAAGGATGAGGAAAACAATGAGCAACAATAATCGTCCTACTCAAAAACAACCACCTCAGCCAGCTGTTAACCCACAACGCCGTGGTGGCCATCAAGCACAATTTGCAGAAGTTCAACACGCAGCTGCTCCTCTGAAAACTGTTTTACGCTTACTCTCATATCTTAAAAGTCAGCGCAAAACTGTGCTCCTATTGTTTATCCCTGTGGCAGTGTCTGTTACAGCATCACTTGTTGGTCCAAAAATTCTTGGTCAAATTATTGATACAATTGAAAAAGCAGGACAAAATGAGCTAGGTGAGACTTATCGCACTATAGGCATCTTAATCTTTTATTCTGCAACTGCATTTCTTATTCAGCAGCTCTGTGCACTAATTCAAGGCTACACAACAAATCTGCTTTCCAATAGAACTGTTAAGCAGCTTAGAACAGATCTTTTTGGTCATGTTTTGGATTTCCAAGTAAGCGAATTTACAGAAACAACACATGGCGAATTTATGAGTCGCTTAACTAATGACGTAGATATGGTTTCTAATACATTAGGTCAAGGTATCACACGTTTCTTCGAAACTGTGCTAATGCTCATACTTACCTTCTCCTATATGCTCTATTTAAGTCCTATACTTACACTTGTAGCATGTGTGACTCTGCCACTAACATACATCTTGGGTCGACTTATCGTTATTGCATCCAGAAAACTATTCAGAGAGCGTCAGAAATGTCTTGGTGAAATCAATGGTTTTGTTGAACAAGTATTTACCGGACAAAAAACTGTAGCTGCATTTTCTCGTGAGCAAATTTGCAAATCTCAATTCCGAGTAATGGTTGAGAAGCTAAGAACCATAGCCATCAAAGCAGAAACACTTGGTGGTGTTATGGGGCCAACAATGAATATGCTAAACAACTTAAACTTCCTGCTTGTTGCAGCTGTTGGTGGTTGGCTGGCAAGTAAGCCTGACAGTGCTATTTCTGTTGGTCTGATTGTTTCATTTACTCTATTCTCCAAGAACTTTGGTCGCCCAGTAAATATGCTGGCAAACCAATTTAACGAAATTCAATCTGCAATTGCAGGTGCTGAGCGTGTATTCCGTCTTCTTGATACACCTAAGGAAAAACTACCAGATACTCCAACAACCTTCCAACCTGAAAAGCTTCGTGGTGAATTGAAATTTAAGGATGTTACATTTGGTTATAAGCCGGGTCAAACAGTCTTGAAAAACTTTAATGCTACTTTCTCGCCTGGTAAGAAGATTGCACTTGTCGGAGAAACTGGCTGCGGAAAAACTACAATTATCAGTTTGATTTCTCGTTTCTTCGAGATAAACGAAGGTTCAATAGAGCTTGATGGCATTGATATTCGAACAATTCCTCACAAGCTGTTACGCTCTCGCATGGCTGTTGTACTTCAAGACACACATCTATTTAGTGGAACTATTCGTGAAAATATTGCATTTGGTAACACACAGGCAACTGATGAAGAAATCGCAGCTGCAGCAAAGCTGGCCTTTGCAGATGCATTTATAGACCGCTTACCAAAGAAATACGAGACACATATCAATCAGGCAGATACAGCACTATCACAAGGCCAATGTCAATTACTTGCGATTGCGCGCGCAGCACTTGCAAACCCAGCTATTTTAATCCTTGATGAAGCAACTTCATATGTTGACACTCGTACAGAGAAACATATCTAAGAGGCGATGCTACGCTTGATGGAAAATCGCACATCAATTATTATTGCGCATCGTCTGTCAACAATTCGTAATGCTGACACAATTCTTGTGCTTGACAAAGGACAGATTGTTGAGCAAGGCACCCATGCAGAGCTTATGCAAATGAATGGTCGCTATGCCCAAATGAATAAAAACTAACACCTAGATTAAGACAATATATTTTCTATAAAAAATTAATGGAATTAGTTTTTATTAATGAATAATGATTTAAGAAAATAAACGGAGATTTTATATGAACCCAATTTTACCTCTTTGGGAGTATATTCCAGATGGTGAACCACGACTTTTTGGTGACAGAGTTTACATTTATGGCTCTCATGACTCATTTGATGGAATGGAATTTTGCGATTACAAACTCAAAGTTTGGTCTGCTTCTATCCACGATTTAAATCATTGGGTTTGTCACGGCCATAGCTTCCATACACGCCCAGACACCGATCATGCTTCTAGTGTACCATACACAGACAACAGGCTTTATGCTCCGGACGTTGTAGAAAAGGATGGAAAATATTATCTCTACACATATATTGCTGGTGCAAAGGGATGCGTAAGTGTTAGTGACAAACCAGAAGGACCATTTACATTTTTATCAAAATATGACTATGCACCTGAGGATGGTGGTGACGATGGTGTGTTTAATGACATTGGTGTACTTGTAGATGACAATGGCAAGGTATATTGCTACTATGGATTTGAAAGCTCTAATATGAATGAGCTTGATCCTAAAACTATGTACAAAATCATTCCTGGCAGTCATAAGAAGCCTATGCCAGATAATAAAGAGACAACCCCAGAAGAGCAATGCCACTATGAGGCATCTTCTCTTCGTAAAGTTGGCGACACATATTATCTCATCTACTCTCCTCGCAAAGGTAGTCGCCTTGCTTATGCAACAGCTCCATCACCAACAGGTCCTTTCACATACCGTGGTTACATCATCGATAATGGTGTTGATTATCCTGCGGGAAACAACCATGGATCAATTTGTAAAATAAATGGACAATGGTATGTTTTCTATCACCGCATGACAAATAATACAATTATGTCGCGCCGTGCATGTGTGGAAAAGATTAACATTCTACCAGATGGTACTATTCCACCAGTTGAAATGACATGTCTTGGATTTGAAGATTCTTTATCTCCATACGAGCCAATTAAAGCGGAAATTGCCTGTGTACTTACTGGTGGTTGTTTTGTTACAGAAAAGGATGTATTTTGCAGAGTTGTGACCCATGTAACTGACGGCTGTGTACTAGGATACAAATACTTTGATTTTGGTGAAGACACTGCCACAAAGACGATGGTTTTTGCTACAAAAGTTGCTGGGGCTGGGCGACCAGGTAAACTACACATAATGCTAGATGCACCAACAGAGGCAGCAGGTGGCAAAGAAATTGGTGCTGTTGAAATAGGCTTAAATGATGGTTCATATCGCACACGCGTTGAGAATGTGACAGGGCGTCATGCTATATATTTACGAGCAGAAATGGCCCATGCACCTCGCGAGTGGATGAATAACTTATTCAAAGATAGAAGTATATGCGATATAGAAGAATTTGTCTTCTTAAAATAACAAATTCAAATATCACTACTACATTAATTGAATTTCCGCTGTCAAAAATATAAACTCGCTTGTCTTGAATTTTCTTTTTTGATAAAATTTAGATATCTAAGTGGGTGACACAACAACATATTAGGATAAACTATGAATAAAAAAACAATATTCTCTACACTACTCTGCTTATTCGGCGTTGCTGCAATGGCAGATTTAACATATCGATCTGGTTTGATTCAAACCAAAATCGATAAAGCAAACGATGTTACGACTGCACTTGATCCTGCAAGTACAGAGCGTACACCAGGTCCAGTAATGGCTAATCTTCTTGTTTCTTCAGATGCTGAGGCAGCAACAAAAGGCTATTACAATGAATGGACTGGTAATACAACCTACTATAACGCACAAAATACAACCTTCGGTTATGCTGGTCAAATTTATTGCGAGGCAGGTAAAACATATACCTTTGGTAAATACATTGATGACATGGGTTACATTAAAATCAATGGTACCGTACTTATCAATAATTCAGGTTGGCAGGACTTCAAGACTGGTTCATTTACTCCAACAGAAACAGGTTGGTATGATATTGAGCTACGTTGCGGCGATGGTAATGGTGGTAAAGGTCCTACTGGTGGAAATTGGCCAGGTATGGGTTTTGGTTACAACACAATTAACCAAACAGGCATGACTCCATTTGAAAATTGGATTCTTCTTGAATGCGATGATTCTTTATCTCTATTCCGTTGTACTTCAGATGAAATTTTTGCTGGTGTACAATCATTAGAAAAGACAGAGACTGGCTACTCCTTTGGTATTTTGGCTGGCCCAAATGCTCCTATCAAGGCTACTATTCTTCTTGGAGAAAGTGCTGGCGAATTGGGTGATGCTTCTTCTTGGAGTATTATTACTGAAGAGATTGATATTGCAGCAGGTGAATTAGGCACTTTCAATATTGAATGGAATTCAGAAACTTCTCCTATATTTGTTGTTCGCGCAACTGGTTCATACAAAGGTGGTTTCGAACAATGGACAGAGCCTGTTGCTGCAGCTCCTTATCCATCAGTTTCTCTTGATGTAAAAGATATTTCATATACAAATGTAACATTTGTGGCACAGGTTGACTCTCTGGGTATGGGTTCAACATCTGCTGACTTGATTGTTGAATTAAGCACAGAAGAGAATTTCTCTTCAATAGTTCTATCTACTCCTCTAGTTAATGTTGAAGCAACAGGTTTATATGATATTCCTCTTGGTGGCATGACAACTAACGAAGTTTATTATGCACGTATTGTTGCAACAGGTTCTTCTAATGCAGAAGCAACCTCAGAGCAAATCACTTTCCAGACACTTCTTCCTGGCACTCCTGTTGTATCAAGTGTATTAAATAGCTTAACATTTGATACTATATCAATGGTACTTACATGTACTGATTTTGGTGTTGGTTCAGATAGCGTAACTACTTGGTTTGATATTTCAGAGTCAGAGGATTTTGAGACATTCATGACAGTTCAAGGAGAGTCATTCACAACAGTTCCAAGTTCTATATTGCTCTCAATAGATAACCTAAAGAATGGTACAACATATTATACTCGTACAAAATGTATCAATCCTTGGGGCGTTGAAGGCTATAGCCAAACATTTGCATTTACAACACGTAGAGAGCCTGTTTTGATGTCAGACATCAGTGCTGTTACATCAGGAACAACTGCAAATGTTTCTATTGCATCTCTTGAGGTTGTTGACGGAGCGACCTACTCTGTTCTAATCAAAATTGATGAGAATGAAATTAGCTACTACGAGAATCAAACTTCTCTTTCTCGCTTTATTGCTACTTATGAAAATTTGAAAGCAGGTACAATTCATAATATTTCTATCATTGTAGAAAGTGTACTTGATGGTGTTACTTATGAAAAGACATATAACAGTACTCTTTCCGTAGGCAATAACATTTATACTCCATCTTCACTTGCAGAGATGGACTATACATATGTTAATGTTGGAGACAAGATTACACTTCCTGTTCTTACATCATCTTTTGATTACTATATAATTCTAGACTCTCGCAACTTCAAGATGCTAGCAGACAATCGCACACTTGAAGCTACAGAGCCAGGTTTCTCAAATATTGGTATTATGAGATATAATGCAGCAACAGGCACACATACACTTGATAGCGATTTATCTCTTGCAATTTGTATCCCAACACCAGCTGGTAAAGGTAAGGTTTATATTGCTAAATCTTCTACAAACGACATTAAGTGGGGAGATGCAAACAGCTGGATAAATGCAACAGATGGTGTTGCTGGTTATCCAAATGCTATTGATGATGTGGCTATTGTTCCTGTCCAAGTAGATAAATCTATGATTATTGATACAGATGTAACTGTAGGTGAAATCTATTTTGGTTACAACTCCAATACAAGAGCTGGTGTAGCTGTTAATGGTAAAGATGTGCATCGTTCAATTCGCCTTGCTGGTGTAGGTTCTTCTGCTCCTGTAACTCTGACATTTGCAAAATCTACAAAAGAACCAGCTCTATTGCGTTACTGCAATCTTGGTGATTCAACAACTACATCCTCTCAGCCTCATATTGCACTCGGACATGGTAGCAATCACGAAAATCGCATGGCTATTGAAATGCAATCTGACCTAAATTGGGACGTTGGTTCATATTTGGATTGGACAGACACAAACCTACGTGATCGTTATGGCAGATATCGCTGCTATACAGGATATATGAGATATTTCAATATCCCAGAAGGCAAAACATTAAAAATTTATAATGTTACTGGTTTTTGTGGTTGGGGTGACACACAGCGTGGCAATGCTGCATTTACTCTAAGCTCAGGCATGCAGTTTACTGGTAAGGGTGACTTCCTATATGAAGGTCCTGGTTCAACATGTACAGATATTCCATTCTTCGCATTTGAAGGTAGAGTAATTGTACGTAACAAGCAAAAGTTTGCTCATTTCGCTTATGCTCAGCGTGGTGGCTCATTCAACCTAAGAAATCCAGGTCTTGAAAGCGTTGCTACTAATGCAACTCTTATCATTGAAGGTAATGGAGAATATCTAAACCACTTTGATATCTCACAGACTTTTGGTGCTGTTGCAACTGGTTCTGAGCATGGCTATGGAGCACCTGGACCTCATGCAAATCCATTCCCACAAAAGGGATTGATTTTCAATGGTGGTGCATTATTATCAGACTTTATTTCTAATGGTTGGGTACCTCAAGGATATTTCTCAACACCATGGAATTTTGACAAACTTGTTGTCAGCAACGGTTTCTGTATGATTGAAATGAGAGCATCTGGAAATGTAGATATTCCAACAAATACATTTAACTTTGCATCAGTTCAAAAGGATGGTAATGGTGTTATACAGGTTCGTACAACCCGTATGTATAATAGCCACAACAAGTCACTTGCACGCGATTATGTGTTCATAAAAGGTCTTGATGAGTATGCTATTGGTGGCACAGGCAAAACATCATATTCAATTGACGTAGCTGATGAAGCTAATATTGTTGATAGTAATGCTCCAATCGTACCATGGTTGATTTCTCCAGTACAGTATGTTCAAAGCCTTCGCTTCCTATCTGTTGCTGAGGATGGAGTACTTGTTGCTCCTGGCCATATTCCATCAAAGGCAATCGCTTCTGTTACAGACCCAACAGAAAATGTTCGTACTCATGGCTTAAACATCAATCTGACTGAGGATATTACTGTTAACTCACTTATTGTTGAGGCAAACTATAATAAAGGCACTGCGCTAGGTGAAGGTCGCACTTTGACAATTACCTCTGGTGGTCTAATCCTTGGTTCAGACAGTGTTTCTCGCATTGATACTGTTGATACATATAATGCAGGTACTCGTGGTACAATTGTATTCCCTAACAAGGCATACATCTACACTGCTCGCAATAGCGATTCTGAACCAAACGAGATTTGGTCAAAGCTTGTATCTGCTAAAGGTGCAGTATTCTCATTCCCTTGCGATTTGATTCTAGGCGGTGATCAAACAGGCATTGACGAATTTATTGCTATTAACAGTACAGACTTGCGCTTTGGCAGCCGTGATGGAAGCACAGGCACAATCATTGACGTACCTGTACATCTATATGGTGGCAACTCTCGTTTGACAATGCTAAAGGAAGGCAGCTTCTGCACTCAGAACCTATACTTCCATGATCATGGCACACCTGGTTCAAAGTTTGTTCCAGTAGCTGGTACAGTTGAGAAGGTTGGTCGTCTATTCATTGACGATGTAAATATGCCTCGTGGCACATATGGTTCTTCTCAATCAGATGCTGAATTTATTGATGATAATCACTTCAGTGGCACAGGTGTTGTCAAAGTAATGTTTGACGATGTTCGCGCTCCAACGATGATTTTATTAAAATAATTCATAAGGCGGGTGGATACGGTCACCCGCTTTTTCTATTTTAATCAATTCAAAGCACCAAATCTCTACACCTATTTATCCAACTACATACAAAAGAGTTACCATTTTTTGCATATAGCCATATATACAAAGCAAAAACACAAAAACAATTAAAACACTTTTAGTAAAACTTAAAAAAAAATCACTAAAACAACACTATGGCAACTTCACCTAAAATCGGTGTTTATTTACCGATTTTTTATTTAATTTTTATATCATTTATGATATAATCATAAACAATATTTGAATCTTTTACGCCATGAGGCAAAATAATGATTAGAAAATCCGTACAAAATCTTACACCATACACACCTGGTGAACAACCAAAGCTCGCAAAGCTTATTAAATTAAATACAAACGAAAATGCTTATCCTCCTTCCCCAAAGGTAGGTCAAGCACTTGCATCTCTTGACTTTGAGCGTCTAAGGCTATATCCTGACCCACTTTGCATACGTATTCGTGAACTACTTGCTGCTGAATTTAACTGTAACATAGACAATATCTTTGTTGGTAATGGCTCAGACGAAGTGTTAAGCCTTGCTACAGAAGCATTCACAGAAAATGATGGAACTATAGGTTTCTTCAATCCTTCATATTCCCTATATCCTGTGCTAGCAGATATTCGCGATGCTAAGCAAGTTGAGATTCCTCTTCCTGCTTCTTCAGATGAGCTAGCTGTTCTTTCAAAGAATACAAAACTACCTGATTTATTCTTCTTAACAAATCCAAATGCACCAACCTCAACTATATTCTCATTAGAAGCTATTGAGGAATTTTGCAAAAATACAGATAGCGTAGTTATCGTGGATGAAGCTTATGGTGACTTCTCTAAGCAAAAGTCTGCCACTACCCTAATCAACAAATACCCTAATCTCTTGGTTTGTCGTACACTTTCAAAGTCTTATTCTCTTGCTGGTATTCGTCTAGGATACCTTGTGGGCAATACAGAACTGATTGAAGCTCTTTACAAAATCAAAGATTCCTACAATGTAAATATGCTTACTCAAGTTGCTGCAATCGCAGCTCTTGAGGATCCTGAGTGGATGAAAGAAAATTGCAAGCGTATCTGTGCAACACGTGACCGCATTAAGCAAGAGCTACGCAATCGTGGCTGGTTCGTGGCAGAGTCTGAAACAAATTTTCTTTGGGCAAAGCCACCTGCACCACTCACTGCACCTGGTGTTCGTGATGCACTGCGTGCTGAGGGAATTATTATTCGCTACTTCAGCCAAAAGGAAACAGCAGAATACATTCGCATAACAATTGGCACAGACGAACAGATGGATGAAATGCTAAAGGTCATCGACAACTGCAAATAATTAAACAATTTTATTCAAACTAAAACACAAAGAACATAAGGTATTTTATGAGCACAGAAATCGGCAAGGCAGCAATCACACGCAACACAAAAGAAACACAAATCGAGCTAGCAATCAATTTGTTTGGTACTGGCAAAAATGAAATTGATACAGGTATCGGATTTCTAGATCACATGCTTACCCTATTTTCAAAACATGGACTTATCGATTTAACAATCAAATGCACTGGCGATGTTCAAGTTGACTATCACCACACAGTTGAAGACTTGGGTCTTGCTCTTGGTACAGCAATCGACCAAGCACTTGGTGAGCGTCGTGGTATTCGTCGTTACGGTTTTTTCCTACTTCCAATGGATGAGTCTCTTTGTGAACTAGCTTTGGATTTAGGCGGTCGCCCATATCTTGCTTATAAGACAGAGGTAACCTCTAGCTTTGTGCGTGACTTTGATACAAAACTTTTCGAGGAATTCTTCCGTGCCCTAACAGTTAATGCTCGTATGAATCTACATGTCCGCCACTCTGGTGGCAACGAAGCACATCATGCTGCTGAATCAATTTTCAAAGCATTTGCACGAGCATTACGTATGGCTATTGAGAATGACCCTCGTGAGACAGGCATCCCATCAAGTAAGGGTGTC
>JAGCJJ010000065.1 GCA_017648065.1 Kiritimatiellia bacterium
ATCTTCTAATTCTTCTTGATCTAAACGTTGATATCCAAAAAAACACCTTACTAATGAGCTGTTTTTTTGTTCAACTCTAGCGTTGTCATTTTTTTTGGCTATCCTTGATCGTGTAAAAAGAATATCTTGCTCATTCATGTAATCTAAAACATAGTGATTCATGAATTCACATCCAGAATCTGAATGTATTTCGCATACTTTAAATGGCATTTGATTTACAGTTTTACTAATTACTTCTTTTGTATCATAGCCGTTTCTATTCCATACAGGCATGCATACATCCCATTGTGTGAGCCTCTCTACTGCATTGTGTATCCACCAAGAGCTTCCTGTAGAGGAGTCTCCACACATTTGAACTGTATCTATTTGTACTTCTCCGATTACTGATGGCAATTCTAATTCCGCATTTTTGCAAGGAACTTCTTTAAATATATTATTGCTGCCACTGCATTTGTTTCTCCGGCGAGGGGATTTAAGTCCGTATTTTTTTAGAATACGATTCATTGTTGATATACTCATGTTTTCAACAAGTTCATATTCTTCTGGCTCTATATGGCGAACTTGTGATAAGTCTTTTAATATGTTCTCAATATCCGAATGAATATATTCAGGGCATTTATTATTTAAGCGTTTCCATAAATCTATAAATAATTTTTCAGCTGCTTCTGTATATTTTTTTGTTCTTCCTTTCTTGCCATTTCCCCTTTTAATGGAACCATTTAAGAGCTTAATGACATACTTTCTGTTTGCTCCTATTTCTTCACATATAGAAGAAATAAACCTGGTTTTTGCTTGTTTATTTAATTCTTTAAAATAATTTTTTCGCTTCAATTCAATGTATGTTTTCATGAAATTTTTAGAATATACTGCATTCATAGTATCCCATTATCTCATAGTGTCATCATTTATGAAATATGGGCATTGAACTTATTTTTTTATTTTCCCTTTCGGTGTCTTTTATTTTGACACATTGCGGTTATTATCAAAAAGAGTGCATATAAATATACTTAAATTAAAATTTATATTTATAACGTATAGTTTATTAACGCAAAACAAAAAGGGGAAAAATGAAAGACATTATCAAATACATGTTTTTATTCATGTTTATTAGCTGCTTTACAACTACATTTGTATTTGCAGAGGATACTTCTGATGAAACAGATACCGAAGATTCTTCAGAGGAAGTGACAGATTCAGAGGAAGAAATGGATGAACAGAATGAAGAATCTGAATATTCTGATGAAGATGTAATTGAAGAATTTAAAGAGAGATTTCTTGAAGACCATAATTTAGCTGGTTTTGGAAAGGAATCTGATGGCGATGATATTTATGTAGTAGGAGAAGCAACTGTTTCAGAAAAAAGAACTGATCCAAAGTGGGGAGATGCATTAAAACTTGCAATAGCTGAAGCAATGCATAATGCAAGAGTAAATCTTGTAAATGAAATTTATGGTACTCAACGCACTATAGAAAAAAAGAGCGTATACTGATCAGAGCGATAATGCAAGGACTCTTGGTAAAAAAGAGTATGAGGAAAAGGTAAAAGTTACTAAAGCAACATCAGTAGTGGGTGTTGCTCAGAATGCTTCTGGATCTGCTGCTGTTGTTGGTGTTGAAGTTGAAGGAGAAAAAGTAACGACCGTAAAGCAAAAAGAAAAAATTCTTACAAAAGACTCTTTCTTTCAAACTAATGAAACTCTAGCTATTGGATTAGTAAATGGTGCTACAATAGTAAAAATGTGTTTTAATCCAGATGAAGATGGTTCAGGAGATGTATGTGTTATTTTAAAAGCATCATCAGATCTTGCTGTTATCGCTGAATGTTTGCGAAAAGGGATTAAACTACCATTTGAAGGCAAGGGTCGTTCACTTCAATCTATAATTCCTAAAACAACTCAACAATGGTTTAATGCATTGGGTTCACGTGTTTTCTTTGATGAAACAGGTTCTCCTTGTGTTGTAAGTGTAGGATTTGGAACTTATACAAAAACAGATAATAAATGTAAGAGTGCTAATTTAAAGGATGCTGCAAAAGACTCAGCATTGAAATTTGCAGATTCATTTATTACAACTTTTGCCTCAGCATCATTAAATAGTTCTAGTGCAGAAACTCTAGGAAGATTATATGAGGAGAAGCTTAATGGAACTTGCGATGAAGATGCAATGGCCTCAGAACTAGATGAAATGTATAAAGAAATGAAGAAAAATAGTACATTAGATACAGGCTATATTGATAAAAATGGAATTACTAGCCTAAAGTCAAAATCTATTACTTTGGAAAATGGAACAGTTTGTTATTTCCTAATGAGAAAATGGAGTTTCTCTAATGTAAAAAAGGCAAATAAATTTAAAGAAAATCAACAATCCCCAAAAACCTCAAAAGGCCCCAAAGCAAAAGGTTCTAATGGTTCTAAGAAGGGCTTTAAAGTAGACCATTTTGAAACAGAAAAAGAAGGTGATTTTTAAATGAAAAAAATAGGTCTCTACTTTTTTTGTGTTGTGCTACACATTTTTTCAATTTTTTCTTATGCAGGCAATGATGACTTGATAGAGAAAAAATATTTAGTGGTTTGTTCTCACGAAGGAAGTGGAGATACAAAAGCAATTGCAATTGAAAATGCATTGCGAAATGCTATAAAAGCTATTTTTGGAACCAAAATGAGTGTTGAAGAAGAAGAGTTTTCTTCTAGAATTTCTATTGGGGAAAATGAAGATTTCTCTTCTTCTTTTAGAAGAAAAGTTAAGGAACGTTATGGTGGTAAAATTCGCCGATATAAAATTGAAAAGATTTCAAAAAATGAGGATGGCGAATTTGTTGCTAAGTTGAAAATACTATTAGATCTTCGAGAGAAGGAGATTTTGAAGAAAATTCAAAAGATTCAAATGACTGAGGTTTCTATGAAAACCTTGGTTGAATTACGAGACATGCGTAAGCTTGTTCCTGAAGATTCTAATCCTAAAATCGATGAAAATATTGTTAATGCAATGGTTGTTGGTGCTTTGGTAATAGATAATCAACAGTTGTATAAACAAATTAAAGAGAATGTTGTTGATTTTAAGTATTTCGTTAGTAAAATAACTAGACAATGTATATATTGTAATGATGAAAAAATAGTTGATTACAAATGTGAAAGATGTAGGGGATCTGGTATATGTGACCGTTGTTATGGCCATGGTTCTATAAGAGCTGCTACATTAGGAGGTAGTTTAGGTGGGGCTGCATCAGTAAGATGTAATCCGTATTGCAAAGATTGTAATGGAACAAAAAAAATTCAAAAGAATGTATAAAATGCGGAGGTCATGGTAATACATATGTTCCAAATTTTGCAACGGCATTTTATCATAAATCATTACAGGAAGTAGTTGATATTATTAATGAAAGACAAATAGACGAGACAACAACGGTAGAGATAGATGAAGAAGGTGAAGTGCATGAAACACAGACATATTCTAAGTCCTACAACCATGAGGAACCTGTTAATTCTGCTACAGAACAGTTGGATGATGATAATTTTCAATAATTATTAAAGAAATCAGCAAACTAATATCTGTAGAAAACTTAATTAAGAAAACTATTGAGAATTTTAATCTAAAAATAAAAAACATTCGCTAATTATTGAATTAACAAAGTTATCTGTTTATTCTCTAAATAATAGTTTTAAATTATGATTAGATAATGTTGTTAAATTGGTTAAATCCACAAATTTGTAAGCAATGCTGTTCTTCAAACATTTCGAATTTAATGTAAAATGGAACAGCATTGTTTTTTGTTTTTTAGAATTTACCTATAGATTTGATTTAAACTTATGGATTTTGAACGAATTTATAATTATTGTCTTTATTCTTTGTTGGTTATACAAAACAATAGCTAATAATTGATTCATTGAAGTATTATCAATTAATTTAAATATATGACTTATTTTTGTTTTAAAATCGGTGGTATTGTTTAGATTTTTACGTTATTCAACACGGCTTCTTTAATTATATAATTTTCGCCTATGCTTGTTTGCTGGATTTAGGTTGATTTACTCCGCTATCAATGATAGAATATACGACACTAATATAAAAATACGACTATAATCACATTACAAACCAATGGAGGTGTGTTATTAACTCACAAGAATTAACAGACATAATCCTACAAAATCTAGATGATCGTAAGGCAGAGCAAATTGCTGCTTATGATGTTCGTGGCATCTCAGGTTTGACCGATTTTTATGTAATTGCCTCCGCCACATCTACTCCACATCTACAGGCATTAAGTGCCTCCCTGGAAAGAGAAGTAAAAACAAAAGCCCAAATGACTGCCCGTGTCTCAGGCGATGCGGAAAGTGCATGGATTGTGGTGGACTTTGGTGATGTAATTGCTCATATTTTCCTTCCAGAAGCTCGTGAATATTATGATATTGAAGAGCTATGGCGTAATCCTCCTGTAGAAAAATAATGAGCAGCGATACACCAAAAATCAAAGCAAGATATAAAGCAGAATATCGCGCCGTAAAAATACTTGGCGCGTTATTCTGCTTTTTGCCTTATTCTGTATGTCTTATAATTGCGGCTATATTAGCTAAAATTGGTTTTTGGTTTGTGCGTAAACGTGTAAACGAGGCGGTTCGCCGTATTAAGCTCGTTAAGGGAGATGCAGTAACCACTCGTCAGGCTAGACACATAGCATGGATATCTTTTAGAAATACAGCCTTTAACCTTGTTGAGATGCTTCGTATTAAGAAGACTGATCTTAATTTTATCCATAAAATCATGCCTAATATTGAGGAATGTATTGGTCAAATTAAGAAGGTTATTGATGATGCGGATAATGGGAAAGGAGTTATTTTGGCTCTTCCTCATATGGGTAATTGGGATTTGACAGGCTCAGCAGTGTATCTTTCAGGAATGCCAATTTTTAGTGTTGCAGGTAAGCAGCATAATCCTTTGATAAATAAGCTAATGAATGTTATGCGTAGTGGACATGGTATGGCAATTCTTGAGCGTAGAACAAATACAGCTGCTCAAATTCGTACTCGTCTTAATGCTGGAGAAATTTTTGCAATTCTTCCTGATACTAGATTTATCACACCAGATATATTGACACCATTTCTTGGTGGAGAAGCTAATTTAGCAAGAGGAATGGCAGTATTTTCAAGGGCTTCTAATGTTCCAATTATTCCTACAATTATTCATCGTGTAGGTTGGAAACGCTTTCAAATTAAATTATTTACTCCAATTTATCCAAATATGGAGTTAGATAAACAAGAAGATATAGTTCGTTTAACCCATGAGGTAATGGCTATAATAGATAAAGAAATCCAGGCACATCCAGAGCAGTGGTTTTGGTATAATAACCGTTGGGTTCTTGATCCAGTAAAGTAGATTTATTAATAGTCTACGTAAATTCGACAATTGAATGTTCAAATTCGGTTTGTATTGTCGATTATGTTAAATAAATGTAATTCTTTACTCTTTTGGTAAAAGAGAAAAATTATTGTACACGCAGCACTTAATCAAAATCAGGTGAATCTTGTCAAAACAAGTAAAGTTGTCTTTATTTGTGTATTTTAAGAGAGAAATTTATCTAATTTTTTGTCATGTATTACTGCTATCAAAAATAAATCGGTATAAAAATATCTATTTCGCCTTTTCCACTTGACTATTTCGCACTAAAAGAATAAAATAAGTTGCATTGTTTTTTTTGAGGCGTCCGGGTGTACCCCGCGCTAAGGGACTTCCGGATGGATGCCACCCAAACTGACTCAAACCAAAACAATTTTTATTAAACAAAACAAAATAAACGTTTGGAGAAAATAAAATGTCTATTAAAGTTGGTATTAACGGATTCGGCCGCATCGGTCGTATGGTATTCCGCGCTGCAATCGAAAACTTCGCTAACGATATCGAGATCGTAGGTATCAATGACCTGCTAGATCCAGATTACCTAGCATATATGCTTCGCTATGACTCTGTTCATGGTATCTTCAAGGGCGATGTTGCTGTAGAAGATGGCGCTCTAGTTGTTAACGGTAAGAAGATTCGCATCACAGCTGAGAAGGATCCTGCTAACCTAAAGTGGAACGAGGTTGGTGCAGACGTTGTTGTTGAGTCAACAGGTTTCTTCCTAACAGACGAGACAGCTCGCGCTCACATCACAGCTGGTGCTAAGAAGGTTATCATGTCTGCTCCTTCTAAGGACGCAACACCTATGTTCGTTTATGGCGTTAACCACAACACATATGCTGGTCAGGATATCATTTCTAACGCATCTTGCACAACAAACTGCCTAGCTCCTATCTCTAAGGTTCTAAACGATGCATTCGGCATCAAGCGCGGTCTAATGACAACAATCCACGCTGCAACTGCTACACAGAAGACAGTTGACGGTCCTTCTAAGAAGGATTGGCGCGGTGGTCGCGGTATCCTAGAGAACATGATCCCATCTTCAACAGGTGCTGCTAAGGCTGTAGGTAAGGTTCTTCCTGAGCTAAATGGTAAGCTAACAGGTATGTCTGTTCGCGTTCCTACATCTGACGTTTCTTTCGTTGACCTAACAGTTGAGCTAAACAAGGAAGCTTCTTATGCAGAGATTTGCGCTGCAATGAAGGCTGCTTCTGAGGGTGAGCTAAAGGGTGTTCTAGGTTACACAGATGAGGCTGTTGTTTCTACAGACTTCCGTGGCGATGCACGTACATCTATCTTCGATGAGAAGGCAGGTATCGCTCTAGATGGCACATTCGTTAAGGTATGCTCATGGTACGATAACGAGTGGGGCTACTCTAACAAGGTTCTAGAGATGGCTCGCGTTATCAGCAAGTAATCTTGTTGATTATATGCTATAAGGCTTGTGGTGTGGCACTCTGCCACACCCAGGCTTTTTATTTTTTTAATAATCTAAAATAAACTAAATTCCGGAAAAGAGACAAAAATGAATAAGAAAACAATCCGTGATATTGATTTAAAGGGTCGTAAGGTTGTAATGCGCGTAGATTTTAACGTACCTATCAAGGAAGGCGTTATTTCTGACGACACACGTATCCAGGCAGCACTTCCTTCTATTAAGTACATTCTAGAGCAGGGCGCAAGTCTAGTGCTAATGTCTCACCTTGGCCGTCCAAAAGGCAAGGGTTATGAGGCAGATTTCTCTCTTCGTCCGGTAGCAGAGCGCCTATCTGCATGCCTAGCTCAGCAGGTTAAGTTTGCTGAAGATTGCCAGGAGGCAACAGCTCAGGCAGAGGCTCTACAGCCAGGTGAGGTTCTAATGCTAGAAAATACTCGCTTCTACAAGGCTGAAGAGGGTAAGGTTAAGAAGACTGACGATATGACAGATGAGGAGCTTGCTGCAAAGAAGGCAGAGCTAAAGGCTGCTAAACAGACAATGGCTGAGAAGCTAGCTTCTTATGGTGAGATTTATGTTAATGATGCTTTCGGTACAGCACACCGTGACCACGCTTCTACTGCATCTATCTGCAAGTACATCAAGGCTAAGGGCGGTCAGTGCGTTGCTGGCTTCCTAATGGAGAAGGAGCTAGAGTACTTGGGTTCTGCAGTTGAGAATCCAGTACGTCCATTCGCTGCTATCCTAGGTGGTGCTAAGGTTTCTGATAAGCTAGCAGTTGTACGCAATCTTCTACAGAAGGTTGATACACTAATCATCGGTGGTGGTATGGCTTACACATTCCTAAAGGCTCAGGGTTATGAGGTTGGTAATTCTCTTTGCGAGCTAGATCAGCTAGATTATGCAAAGGAAATGCTAAAGCTTGCTGAAGAGCGCGGTGTTAAGTTCCTACTTCCTGTTGACAATGTAGCAGCAGATAAGTTTGACGCAGAGGCAAATACACAGGTTTGCGGTCAGAATGTTCCAGAGGGCTGGATGGGTCTAGATATTGGTCCAGAGACAACAAAGCTATACAGCGATGCTGTTAAGTCAGCTAAGACAGTTGTTTGGAATGGTCCTATGGGCTGCTTCGAAATGAAGGCATTCTCAGCAGGTACATTTGGTGTTTGCGAGGCTGTTGCTCAGGTTAAGGAAAATGGCGGTATCTCAATCATCGGTGGTGGTGATTCTGTAAGCGCTGTTAAGAAGTCTGGCCAGGCAGCAAAAATGAGCCACATCTCTACAGGTGGTGGTGCTTCTCTAGAGTTCCTAGAGGGTAAAGAGCTTCCAGGTTGTGCAGCTCTTGACGACAAATAATTCTTGTCTTAAAGCATAAGTTATAAAAAGGAGTGGGATCTCGGTCTCGCTCCTTTTTTTGTTTTATGTTATCAATAAGCACTATACCGATTAACACTACTTTTAGTGTTTAAATTTGTAGTACAACACTAAACCTAGTGTATGGTTTTATTGTGTTTTTATAAAAATTTGCAAAATATGCATTTTTTTTCAAAAATTTACTTCTTTTTAACTTATTTATTTTGACATACATGCACCATATAGATTATATTTTAATTTGTTCATTTAGGGGCATTGTCTTTTTTAATGAATTTACATCAAAAAACAACAAAAAACTATACTAAAAAGAGTAAAAAATGAAAATCAAATCGCTACTATTGGCTTTATTATTTGCGTTCGCAACAACAGCATTCGGTGAGACAGTTACTGTCTATCAAACAAATTTTGATGATCTACCTGGCGCAAATGCTATAGAGCCATCAGAATATTCAAATCTAATTGCTTCATCTACAAACCTTTATCCAGAAGATTTGACTTCTGGTGGAAGAGCTTTACGTCTTGGTTCTTCTTCTGCACGTGGTAGCTTTACTTCTATTGAAATGAATTGCACACCAAATGCACCAATTACTTTTACCTTTGATGTAGCAAGGCACAACGATGCTGTTAATAATACAATTCGAATTACAATCAATGGTGTTTCAAGAGACATTCTTCCTACTGAATTCCCAACACTACTTGCAGATTCCTTCACAACAGGATTAAGTGTTACATTTGAGGATGGTGTTCCTACTTCAACTTTTACTTTCACAATGGAAACAGTTGGCGGTGCAGCAGCCAAGGCTCGTACATATTTTGATAACTTGGTTATCACACAAGATATCGTTGAGTCAGAGACACCAGCTGATCCAGTACAGCTTGCAGCACCTGCAGGCATCGCAGCAGAAGTTACATACGAATCAGCAACTGTTTCTTGGAAAGAAGTAGAAAATGCAACAAAATATTCAGTTATTTTTGTTAATGGCGAAACTGAAACAGAATACGAAACAACAGAAACTTCTATCACTTTCGAAAATCTAATTGCAGAAACAGTTTATTCAGTTAAGGTTGCTGCAGTTGGTGATGATGTTTCCTACCTAACCTCAGAGTATTCAACTGCTTCATTCACCACAGAAGCAGCTCCTGAAGGTGAGTGGAAGGTTCTATTCTATGATGATTTTAGCCTATTAACAACAGGAGATCACACAAGTACTTCAAATAACGGAAAACTAACAAAAGCAAACGCACCTTGGGCAAAGCTTGACGTTGAAGGTGTAGATGGTGATTACTATAAGGTAAATCAGGCTGGTGGAGCAGTTAAGTTCTCAACCGGTACAGAACAGGGCTTTGTTACAACAACAAATATTACATTCCAGGCGCTTAAGACACGAATCACAGCTTATGTAAAAGGTTGGAATGAAAAGGATGGTACACCTGCTTCATTTGATGTTGTAATTAATGGACAAACTTATTCTGCTGAACCATTCCCTCAGGCTTATATCACAAGCGATTTTGCTGAGGTGGTTATTGAGATTCCTTCTGTTACAGCAGGCTCATTCCCTGTAAAAATTACTTCAACAAATGGCGATGATTATCGTTTCTTCCTTGATTCCTTCAAGATTGAGCAGTTTGTTCTTTCAACATTAGGAGTACTTCCAGCTCCAACTAGTGTTGAAGCTGTAGCTCAAACACCATATAGTGTCAAGGTTGATTGGTCTGCAGTAACAGGTGCTGCATCTTATACAATAACACTTGAAATGGTTGATGAAGAGGGAAATCCTGTAGGAACATCTATTGCAAAATCAGCAGGCTATACAGAAACAAGCATTGTTGTTGACGGTCTGGCAGATGGAGCAAAATACAATGTTTCAGTTGTAGCTGTAGGTGATGGTGCTGCATCTCTTGACTCTGTAGCAGCAACAACTACAGTAACTACTCCAGCTGATACTTATAAGCCAGTATTTACAATTACAGATGCTGCAGGTAAGGCAATGGATGCATTTGAGGCTCCTAAAGATGATCCAATCGTAATTATGGCTTCAGCTATGGTTGGTGAGGAAGTCGCTTCTGTTACAGCAAATAACCTACCAGAAGGTGCTACTTTTGTAGATGGTGTGCTAACTTGGACACCAAGCCTTGAGATGGAAGCAAATACTGTCTTTACAGTAGATTTTGTAGTAACAAATGAGGGTGGCACATATACAACATCTGTAACAATTACAGTTGCAGAGGCTCTTCCACTTGTTGTTGGAGAAATCACAGCTTCTGACATTACAGCAACAGCTGCAACTCTTTCTTGGGATGCATTACCAAAGGCCTCTAGCTATGTTTATGACATTTGGTATGGTTCTTCTGTAATTACAAATGGCGTAGAAATTGAAAGCTTCTTTGACTTTGAGGGTGTAAGAAAAGGTGTAATTCCTTATGATGTAACAATCAATGGAGCTAATGGCACATATGCTGATAACAAAGATTTTGATTTTGAGCATAATGTTGTTTGCTTTAACGACGACACAGGTTATGTAATCACAAAGGCTTATCCAAAGGCAGTTACAACTCTAAGTGCATATTTTGTAAAGAATAATGCAAAGACAGAGGAAGGCTTAACAGGTAATCCAGTAACTGTTTATGCTTCTTCTGATGATGGTGCAACATGGGTACAGATTGAGTCCTATGCAGCAGCAGACTTGGCAGCAGATGAAATTCGCGTATTTGAATTTGATGCAGCATTGAACTATACACGCTTTAAGTTCGAGTGGCAGCAGGTTGAAATGAACTTTGGTATCTCAGCTATCGCAGCAACATATGCTGGTGCTGGTGCTAAGGTATTTGCACAGGATCAGACAACAACAGATACATCAATCTCACTTCCAAAGGGATTACGTGCAAATACTGAGTATTATGTTCGCATTAAGCCAGTAAATGAGACTCGTGAGTGCGCATATAAGTATATTCGCTTTGTAACAGGTAAGGCTGACCCAGCAACATATATCATTGTTCGCTAATCACATACACGAATAAAGTTTGTATAAGAGGAGCAGGAGATTCTTGCTCCTCTTTTCTTTTTGAACACACATTTGCACACTTTTAGTCATCACATTTTTTTAATGCAGTTTTTAGGTTCAACAATTTGTATCTTACATCTGATTGAACAACGTTCTTTGGATAATATTTTTCTTGAGTAAACCAGTGCAAAATGGTTAAATATAAACAAGTCATAAGTTTATGTTTTATTATGGGAGTTTCCAAATGGCGGTTTCAATCAATATTAAGAATTTAGTAAAGAATTTTGGTGCAGTTAAAGCACTTAATAATGTTTCTTTAGATATACAACCAGGTGAGTTGTTTTTCTTGCTTGGACCTAGTGGTTGCGGTAAGACAACACTGCTTCGCCATATCGCTGGCTTCTATATTCCAGATGAAGGAAATATCTTTATAGATAATGAGGATGTTACAAAACTTCCTCCACATAAACGTGATACAGGTATGGTGTTCCAAAGCTATGCTTTGTGGCCTCATATGACACTTGCTGAAAATGTTGCATTTGGTCTTAAAATGCGTAAGGTGCCAGCAGCTGATATTAAGCGTCGCGTAGCTGAAGCTCTTGATATTGTTAAGATGGGAGATAAGGCTGAGCGTAAACCTAATCAGCTTTCTGGCGGACAGCAACAGCGTGTTGCTCTTGCTCGTGCACTTGTTGTTCAACCTCGTTGCTTGCTTTTGGACGAACCTCTCTCTAATCTTGATGCAAAGCTTCGCTTAGAAATGCGCATTGAAATTCGCCGCATTTGTAAGGAGGCTGGTCTTACAGCTGTATATGTTACACACGATCAAAAGGAAGCTCTTTCAATTGCCGACCGTCTGGCAATTATGCGCGATGGTGTAATTGAACAAATTGGCACACCGCTTGAGGTTTTCCGTAAGCCAACAAATTCATTTGTTGCTTCTTTCATCGGTGAAACAAATTTCCTTACACCAAATTTCTTTGGTGCTGCATATGCTCCTAAGGCAGAAACAAAAATTCTTTCAGTACGCCCAGAAACAATTCGCTTTGATAAATTAAATGCAGATGATATTGAGCTTAAAGGCACAATTCATGGTACTGTATATCTTGGTGAAACAGCTCAGCATCAAATGGATGTTGTTGGTGCTGATGGCACAACATCAACGCTTAAGGTATTCCAATTGAATCCAGAAATTCTTGCTCGCGATGAAGCTCGCGAAGTTACAGCATGGGCTTCTCCTAAAGATATTGTTGAACTAAATTCTTAATCTCGCAGAAAATTTTCTATTTATAATTTTGGATAAAAGCTACTATGATATTAAAACTTAAGGTCGCAATCTTTGATATTGATGACACTCTTTTTGATTTTACCGGTTGTCATGCAATTGCTATTCAACACGTGGCAGAGTATGTAGAAAAAACTTTTGGTATTCCTGCTGATGAATTAAAGGAAGGCTATAAAGCAGAGCTAAAAAGGCAATTGCTTGAATATCCTGAAATAGTTAATTGCCATAGTAGAACAGTGCGCTTTTTACGAATTGCTGAGCGTGACTCTCGATTGCCAATTGGCGTAGCTACTGAGCTATCTGATATGTATTGGCATACACTGATTTCAAATGCTGTTCCATATCCAGGTTTAGTAGAGCTTATTGATGGCTTAAAAGCAAAAGGTATTAAGATTGGTATCTGTACAGATATGACAGTTGATTGGCAAATTAAAAAGCTGGTGAAACTAGGACTTGCTGATAAATTGGATTTTGTTGTATCAAGCGAAGAGGCTAGTGTTGAAAAGCCTGGTAGAAAAATATTTGAGGTTTGCCTTGAAAAGGCTGGTGGTTGCTCTCCATCTGAAGCAATAATGTTTGGTGATAATTATAAAAAGGATATTGTTGGAGCAGTAGGCATTGGAATGCATGCTGTTTGGAACAATCCAAATTCTCGTGTAGAGGAAAAACCATTGCCAGGTGTTATTGAAATTTCTTCATATGAAGGAATTGAAAATGTTTTTCAGATAGAAAAAGCATAAGTCGTTTATTGATTTAATAAGGTTAACCCAACTAATTGGGAGATTAAAATGGTAAAGAATTTTTTGATTATATTTACAGCAGTTCTTGTAATTGCTTTGCCATTCATTTTTAGAAAAGAAAAGCCAGTAGGAGAGTGGAAAGAGGGCGATCCTGTCCTTGTAGCAATTTCTCCGCATATTGCAGTTATCAGAGATGAATTTGCTTTAGGTTTTTCTAATTGGCATTATGAAAAATACGGGAAACCTGTAAAAATAGATTGGCGCTCAATTGGTGGTACTACAGAAATTATGCGTTACATCAATGGCGAGTATACAGCTGCATATAAAGCGTATCGTAAAAGAAACAATCTTTCTTATGTTGATGGTGTTAATGTCACTGATAAACGTAAACCAAAGGATGATCCTGCAAAGGCAGAGCTTTGGGAAGATTTCCGTGCACACGATAATCCAGATGACTATGGAATAAAGATTGATATTTTCTTTGGTGGCGGAACATATGATCATTCTTCAGCAGCACGTCAAGGCTTTACTGTTGTTCCATGGACAGAGGAGACCCTGCCACAAGGTTTGCTGACATACGAGGATGGAACTTGCATTTTCCCAGAAGGTTTAAGTGGTGAGGATTGGAGAAATAATTATTTCTACAGTGCTGTGCTTTCAGGTTTTGGTATTTGTTACAATCCTGACAGACTAAAGGAAATGGGAATTGAAAATCCTCCAGTAGAGTGGCGTGATTTAACAGATTTACGTTATTTTGGCCAGTTGGCAGTTACGGACCCAACAAAGTCAGGTTCTGTTGCAAAGACATTTGAAATGATTATTCATTCCGAGTGCCGTCGCGTAGTATATGAGGCTGGTTATACAGACGAACAAATAAACGAATATGAGAAAAAGATTTCTTCAGCTAAACTTCCATTAGGACAGCTGCCTGAGGGTGTGCCACAGGAATATCAAGATACTGTTGAGCGTGGTTGGAAGAGTGGCTTAGATTTGATTCGTCGCATGGGAATGAATGTACGTTACTTTACAGATGCAGCAGGCAAGGTGCCTGTTGATGTTGCATCAGGTGATGCAGCTGTAGGTATGTCTATTGATTTTTATAGTCGTGTTCAAGCAGAGGTTACAAAGGATAAGCTTACAGGTGCTGCAAGATTGTGCTTTGTAAATCCAAAGGGTGGCTCAAGTATCAGTGGTGATCCTATAAGTCTTTTACGTGGTTCCGAGAATAAAGAGCTAGCACTTCGCTTTATGGAATATGTACTTTCAGAGGATGGTCAGAAGCTTTGGAATTATAAGCCAGGCACACCTGGAGGTCCTACAACATCAGCATTGCGTCGTTTGCCAATTCGCCGTGATTTTTATCCTTCAGAAGATAATGCAACAATTGATGCGAAGGCAAAGGAGCATGCTCAATATACATCCGATAATTTATTAGACCCTACAGTAGATGCATATACATTAGCAAATAATTTTATGTATCGCTATCGTTGGACTGGTCAGCATTTTTCATTCTTCCGTCAATTTATTCGTGCAATGTGTATGGATTCAGGCGTAGAATTGAAAGCAGCAACAGAGGCAATTATTGCAGCTGGCGGACCAGAGAAATGCCCACAGGCAATGGAAGCATTGATGCGTATGCCATCTGAGCCTTATGAAATGAGTTGGAAGGCATCCTTAGAAAATTCAGATTTAGATTCTATGGATTGTATGCGTCAGTGGACAATATTCTTCCGCAATACATATAAAGAAGCAGAGCGACTTGCTAAGGAAGGCAAGTAGGGCGACCTTCATTCGGTGTAGCACCGATTGAATAGAAAGCAACGCGTAATGTTAATAAGCGGAGTAATGCACAAAGAAGCATTGCTCCGCTATGTTTTTGGTAATAATTACTATTACATTGCTTTCTGCATCAAGCGTATACAGCATCCAAACACTAATCCTATAAATTCTCAAAAACCTACACTTCTATAGATTGTATTTAATGATTTAAATTTGAATACGTTTATTAATGCTTTGTTTTTTTGCTTATTGCTTTTGCGATAATCCAAAAGATTCCTGATACGATTATTACACCTATAAATGCAAAAGCAACACTTGCTTCGCCTTTTGTATATGTGCCAAGTAATGCATAAATCGCAGATACTGTTGAATTGCCTAACAATAATCCACAAGCAGTGGAACAAAGTGGGAACTTTTTTATTCCAGCATATAAAATTGATGCTTCTGCAAGCACAGGGACAGGGCGCATCGCTAATATCCAACATACGCCATTACTGGTGTTTGTTTTCTCCAATTGCTTAATTTCTTCCTGTTTGATTAGTTTTTTTGCAGCAGAAGTAAAAAATCTTCCAAGAAAATATCCAATAAATGATGAGATGTTCATTGCCATAAATGAAATCCAAAAACCATTCCAAAAGCCTAAATAATAACCACACAATGTGCTGGCTAGACTTGAAGGAATTGGTAGCAAAATATCACTTGCTAATGTGACAAATAAAATATTACGTACAAAAACTTGATTCTCTTCGCGTTCAGCTTGTTCTAAAAATTTATCAAATAATTCATTTATTTGGTTGCCCCAAATCAAAAAGGTTATTATAATAATAAATGAAATAAGAGAAAATTTTATTATCTCGGATTTGTATTTAGAAAAAATATTCATATTGGCAAAATTTTCGTTGGTATACATAAAAAAGTAATTTATTTGAATTGTAACAAAATTTTAGCAAAATGAGTATTAAAATTATGGTGAATTTATTATGGCTATTGAAAAATCAGTATCAGATATCGTAACACTTGCAAGTGCTTTTTATGATTCTGCAGTTTTATTTTCTGCTCTTGATAATAAAATTTTTGAGGAAATAGAAAAAGCAGGTGGCTCGGCAAATTTGCAAACACTTGCAGAAGCTACTCAAAATAGTGAGCGAGGTCTTCGCCTTTTGCTTGATGGTTGTGTAGCTATCGGTATTCTTAAAAAGGATGGAGATATTTATTCAAATACCCAGGCTGGTAAGCTTGCTTTGGTACAAGGTGCTCCAGCAGATCTTACTCGAGCAATTTGCTATAATAGAGATGTATATGGTGCGTGGGGCAAGCTTTCTCAATTGGTGAAAACAGGTACAGCTGTAGAGTCTCCTCAATTACATCTAGGTGATGACTATGAACGTACACGACGCTTTGCGCTTTCAATGCGTGGTCGCGCAATGGCAATTGGTCGTGGTGCCGTACATTTGATTGATTTAAGTGGCTGCAAAAAGCTTCTTGATTTGGCAGGAGGTCCAGCTGCATATGCTGAACTTTTGGTTCGTGCAAATCCTGAGTTAAATTGTGTTACAGTAGATGTGCCTGCAATTTCTGCGGTGGCAAGTGAGCTAGTTGCAGAGCAAGGTTTGTCTGAAAGAATTGAGTGTCGCGCTGGTGATTATCATACAGATACTTATGAAGAGGGTGCATACGATGCCGTAACTATTTTTGGCGCACTTCACCAAGAATCCCCAGAGGATATTGTTGATATTCTGAAGCGTGCAAGAAAAGCTCTTCGTCAAGGTGGTAAAATTTTCATTATGGATATGATGACAGATGCAACTCATACATCACCAACATTCTCTGCACTTTTTGCCGTTAATATGGCTTTGACAACAACTAATGGTTGGGTCTTTTCTGATGCAGAAATTAAAGGCTGGTTAGAAGAGGCAGGCTTTACTCCTGGTGAAACGCAAACAGTTCCTCCTCCAATGCCACATTGGATTGTCTTCGGCATTGCAAAATAAAATAGCATAATTCTAATATGGAAAAGAGCAATTACCCACAGTACACTCTGCCACCACCTGAGGTAACAAAAATTTACCCAAATATGATGCGACGCATCATGTTCTGGTGTGTTGGTGTATTTGCAATTTTCCTCCGTTTAATTACATTCCAAATCAGATGCTGCTATTCAAAGAAAACAAATACATATCTTGTATATGAGCCTTATGGTATGGGTGATGTAATAGCATTACAGCCATTCGTTCTTGCACTTGCAAAATCAGGCAGTAAGGTCATTGTTGCAATTAAACAGGAGTGGCAGGATATTATTCCACCACACGAAAATATTACAATTGTTCCAATCAATGTCAGCTATTCTAAATATAGAAATAAGAAGCAAGGCTTAGTTGGAACTACATTGCAAACAGCCAGATTATTGCGCAAGGAAGCAAGGGGTGCGATTGGCTTAGATGTTCGCGGTGATGTTCGCAGTATTTGTATTATGTATATGACAGGCTGCCGTCGTGTAGAAAGCTTCAATCGATATTTTACAGCAAATGATTGTTGTGTTCCTTGTGGCAGTGTGTCTGTTCGTCGTGCTATAGATCGCACACTTTTGCGTTACGAATTAAATAAGCTTTTGCTTCCATCTTTAGCTCAAGAATATTTTTCTTCGCCAACGCTTACTCATTTGATAGACCCTGCCACAAAATGCGATATGATTGGAGGTGCAATTGCGCTTGTGCCACTTGCAGGATGGAATGGAAAAGAGTGGATTCCTGAAGCATGGAAGGGATTGATTTATTCTTTAAAATCACGAGGCCAAAAGCTTGTACTTGTGCATGGCCCAAAAGAACGAGAGCAAGCCGTTGCTGCAATTGGTGGTAATGCTTTGCTTGGAGCTGTTGATATTGTTGAGGCGACAACTGTTGGAGCATGGGTAAATATTTTAATTTCTGCAAGAGCTGTAATTTCTGTTAATACTGGACCAATGCATATTGCAGCAGCATTAGGAAAGCCTCAGCTTGTTATTGAAGGAACCAGCCGTATTCCTTTATGGGCTCCGGCAAATAGAAAAGCAATAGTAATTCATCATCAGGATGGAAAAACTATTAAGCCAATTCATCAGATAGATGCAAATGCAGAGTATTCTAAGCATGCGATGAGTTTGGTTACATCTGTTGAGGTTTTATCACAATTTGATAGGTTATAAAAAATAGTAGAAAAGAAGGGTTTGTTTATGCTTTATAATGAATTTAAAGGTAAGAAAATTTCGGCATTAGGTATGGGTGGAATGCGCTTTCCAACAATAGGGGAAGACTATAATAATATTGATGAGGAAGCCACTCAAGAAATGTTTGATTATGCCATTGATAATGGAATAAATTATTTTGATACTGCATGGGGTTATCACGGAGGTAATTCAGAAGCAGCTGTTGGAAGATTGTTGAAGAAATATCCACGTGAAAGTTTTTATTTAGCTTCAAAGTTTCCTGGCTATGATGTAAATAACATGAGTAGAGTGAAGGAAATTTTTGAGGAACAGCTAAAGAGATGCAAGGTTGAGTATTTTGATTTTTATTTGTTCCATAATGTTTGCGAAGCAAATATTGATATGTATTTAGATCCAAAATATGGAGTACGCGAATATTTGTTAGAGCAAAAGAAAGCTGGCAGAATTAAGCATTTGGGATTTTCTACACATGCACAAATTGAAAATGTAAAGCGCTTTCTTGATGCTTATGGAAGCGATATGGAATTTTGTCAAATTCAGCTCAATTGGTTGGATTGGAAGCTACAGGATGCAAAGGCAAAGGTAGAGCTACTTCAAGAAATCAATATGCCAATATTTATTATGGAGCCAGTACGTGGTGGCAAGCTTGTAAATTTAGATGAAGAATATGTAGCTCAACTAAATAAGGTACGTCCTGATATATCAACAGTGGAATGGTGCTTTAGATATGCACAGAGTTTTCCAACCGCAGTAGTAACTCTCTCTGGCATGTCTAATATGGATCAGCTAAAGGATAATTTACGAATCTTTAGTGAGGACAAACCTCTTAATGAAGAAGAAAAGACTAAGCTTTTAGCAATTGCAGACAATATGATGTCAAAGAGCTCATTGCCTTGCACTGCATGTCGCTATTGCACTTCACATTGTCCTTTAGAGTTAGATATACCAAAGCTTATTGATTTATATAATGAATCAATTTTTACCGAGAAAAGCTTTTTGCCAGGAATGTATGTTAATTCTCTACCAGAGAAAAAACGTCCTTCTGCATGTTTAGGCTGCAAGGCGTGTGAAGCGGTATGTCCTCAAAATATAAAGATAAGTGAAATGATGAAACATTTCGATGCAATATTAAATAAGAAATAAGAAACATGAGAGATTTAGGGCAAGCCAAGCAACTACTTGTCAGTGGTGGCTACACATGTGTTATTTACAAAGATGGGGAGCAATTTACCTCTGAACAAAGAGGAGTACGCCCTTTGGTTGTGTGGTTAAATACAGATTGTAATTTTTCTGGATTTTCTGCAGCAGATAAGGTTGTTGGAAAGGCTACTGCATTTCTTTATGTTTTATTAGGGGTAAAAAATCTTTATGCCCGTGTACTGAGCAAGCCTGCGCTTTCTGTTTTAGAGGCAAATGGAATCAAAGTTGAATATGAAGAGCTTGTGCCAAATATAATAAACAGAAGCGGCACAGGAATGTGTCCTTTTGAAGAGGTTGTTTTTGGAGAGACAGACCCTGTCTCAGCGCTTGAGTTAATTCTTAAGAAAATGCATGAACTAAAAATTCCTGTATAGAGACTTTTATGGTTTACGGATGGTGTTAAAGTTTGGTTGACGATTTGAGGTGTGTAGTGTAAACTATAAGCCATTGATAAAGAAAATAAGGTGATTTATGGCAGATAAAGATTCAAAAAATAAGAAAAAACTACAAAAGGACGATATTCGTACCTTTATAAGAGTAATTTCGTATGCAAAGCCATATGCATGGAGATTGATAATTGGTGCCGCTTGTACAGTAATTGGTGGTGGCTCAATTATTGCGATGTTTATTACAGCACAGGCTCTTTTAAGTGATATTTTTAGTATTAATAATAAGCTTTTTGGTGATGGAGCTAAAGAGCAAGCAGTTGTTGAAGAGGTGGTAGAAGCTCCTGTTCAAGCAAAAGCGGAGGAGATTGTTGCTGAAACAACTGCTTCTGATGAGCCAGCTATTGTTAAAGATATGTCCAAAAAGCTAATGGGCAAATTTATAGATTCTGAGAATATGAAGCAACTGGAAGAGGCAGGTCTTTCTGGTATGCTTAAGGTTTGCGGAATGCTAATGATTTGCATTATAGTTAATTCATTAGGTGTTTTTGGCAGTATGTATTATCTGCAATGGGTTGGTCAGCGCGTAGTTATGGATTTGCGTATTGGTGTATTTAATCACCTTCAAAAGCTTCCAATAGCTTTCTATAATAGTTCCAAGAGTGGTGATATGATTGCGCGTACTGTTACGGATACACAACAGTTGCAAAATATGGTATCAAATGTAATAACAGACTTGATTCGTCAGCCAATCATGCTTGTTATGGTTTTATCTTACATTTTAATTACAGAGTGGCGTCTTGCTTTGTTTTCTGTAATCTTTTTCCCAACATGTGTTATTCCTATTAGCATAATTGGTAAGAGAGTTCGCAGAATTAGTCGTGAAGGCCAGAAGCGCATGGCAGATTTAACTTCTGTTATGAAGGAAGCACTTGACGGTGTAACTGTTGTTAAGTCATATGGTCAGGAGGCTCGTGAGGAGGCTCGCTTTGCAGAGCAATGTAAGGGCTTCTTCCGTCGTATGGTAAGTGCCACAAAGGCAAAGGCATTTAATGATCCAATTTCTCACACAGTAGGTGGTTTGGGTGGCATTGGTGTGCTTCTTTATGCAATGATAAATAAAACTCCATTTGAAGAGTGTATATTATTTGCAGCGGCAATTTGGGCATTGTATGAGCCAGTAAAGAAGCTTGGTAAAATTAGCATGGAAATTCAGCAAAGTTCTGCATCTGCTGATCGTATTTTTGAGATAATTGATACACCAATCACTGTATCTAATAAGCCAGATGCAAAACCAATTTCAACTCCTTTAGAGGCTTTGACTTTTGAAAATGTTGAATTTGGGTATGATGACAAGCAGGTTTTCTCTTCACTCAATTTGGAGCTTAAGGCAGGACAAAGCCTTGCTGTAGTTGGTCCATCAGGTGGTGGTAAGAGTACAATCGTCAGCCTTTTGATGAGATTTTTTGACCCAGTCTCAGGTGCTGTAAAGCGTAATGGCATAGATATTCGTGATTTTACGATTGAGAGCATCCGTGAAAATATCGGTTTGGTTATGCAGGATAATTTCCTCTTTAATGATACGATTGCAGCTAATATTGCTTATGGTAAATCTGGAGCAACACAAGAGGAAATCGAGGCAGCTGCAAAGCTTGCTCATGCACACGATTTTATCATGGGAAAAGAGGATGGATATAATACAATGGTTGGAGAGCGTGGTGTTTCCCTTTCCGGAGGACAAAAGCAGCGCATAGCAATTGCACGAGCATTGATTCGTAAGCCATCTCTACTGATTCTTGATGAAGCTACCAGTGCTTTAGATACAGAGTCTGAACGTATTGTACAAAATGCTATTGATGACTTGTTTGGTAAAATCACTATTATTATTATTGCTCACCGTTTGTCAACAATCGCTAAGTGTGATAGGGTTGCAGTTGTTGCAAATGGAGTTGTGGCAGAGTATGGTACACAAGAAGAATTATTGGCTTTAGGTGGTGTTTATACTAAGTTACACGAAATGCAATTTGGTAAAAATTAAATTAAAATAAATATAAGTGATGCATTTGTAATGTTTCACTAATATATTTGAATTATTGTAAGGAACAAAAGACATTGGGATTCCAATGTCTTTTGTGCTTTTAATTTATATGTGTTAGCAAAATGTCTATGTATATGCCTCTAACTTTAAAATAATTAATTTTTTTAGGTTATATTCCTAAAACAATATTGATTCATTCTGTATTTTATATATAATTAAAAGCAATCAAACGGGTTGTTGCTTAGGTTAGATATTGTCAGAAAGATGTTTTATGAATAAAATTCATTCTATATTTAAATGTGTTATTACTACTATTGCCACTATGCTTGTAGGTATTTCTTCTGCAGAGGTTTTAGTATATGAAGGCTTTAGCTCTAATGACTATACGCTTTCAACAAGTATCAGAGATGCAAAATCTGTTGATGATTCAATTGGAATGGATAATACAAAAGGTTGGTTCTCTGCCACGGGTGTTTATTTTGCACAATCAAGTGGACTTACCTTACCTGAGGGTTGGGAAGAAAATGGTGTATATGTTGGAAATGGTGATTTGCGTTGTGTCATAAAAAATAACGCATCAGCAACAACAGTAAGATGTAATCGAGCTCAGCAACGTGGAATTAATTATGAGTGGCCAGAATCTGGGACTATTTATTTGCGCTTTGTAATGCGTGTCTCACAAACTCTTTTGAGAACAACATTTTTAGGTGTAAATAACTATTGGATGGCTGGTTTAGGTACTTCTGCAATTTCAAATCCTGCTAGCGACAATTCTAATATTACAAATGGAGTTTATATGGGTGTTCGCAATAATGCTGGCACTTTACGTTTCTCTGGATATGTTTACGACCCTGCCACAAGTTCTATCGTAACAACAAATCTATTTACTATTGATACATCAAAGCAATTAGATTGTATTGCAGTAGCAAAGATTGATTATGATAGAACAGGTGAAAATACTATTTCTTTTTATGCTGCTCCAATAGATTCTTGGAATAAAGATTTTGAATGGATTGGCTCATTCCCTGCAAAAGGATTAATTTCTAAAGAAAAAGCATTTAACCATTTACAAATGATTGGTCAGTATCGCACTGCTGATCAGTGGGTTTCATTTGATGAATTTGTTGTTACAACAACCCCAGAGGAAGCATTTTATCATACCCCTTATACTGCTCCAAAAATGGAGGATTGTTCTATAAGTAACCTAACTGACGATGGTTATACTATTACTTCATCTCTTGTTCAGAGTGATGCGACTGTATCATATATTTTGTACGATGGAACAACTTCTATAACAAATTTGATTGGTTCATATAGCAATGGTGACGAGATTTCTTATACCTTTGAAGCACCTACAGATTCTAAGACTTATGAGGTGTTATTATATTCAGTAAGTGCAAGAGGAGAATCAACCACTATACCTGTAGGTACAATCTATGGCGGTGAATTAGTAATTGAAAAGATTTCTGATGCTTCTGAGACTGGTCTGACAAAAGCTGTTGTTAAAATTAGTCGTCAAAATGCAGATCCTCTTCCATTAAATGTAAATTATTCCTTTGTGGATGGTACAGCAAAGGCAGGTGTAAATTTTGTTGATAATGCCGGAAAAGCTGTTATTCAAGAAGGGGAAAGCTCAGTAACCATTGAAGTTACTCCAATTATTGACCCAGTTAGCAATTTAGACACAAGTCTGACGGTTGCGATTGCAAATGGAAATTATGTAGCACCTTCAGAAGGTGTTGAGGTTTCTGTTTTTAATTTTGTTACACCTGAAGGTTGCAACTATTGGGTTGCTGGTGAATATTCAGACGGACTGGCTTCAAATCCTTTAAACTGGTCATTGGGTCGCACCCCTGTTCCAACAGATATTGTTGTATGGGATGGCGTGGTATCACAGAAGGAAATGATTTGGGACACAGCAAATAATGATTTAACAGATACAGTTGCTGGCTGGAAACAAATAAATGCAGGAGTCAGCAATGCTATATTCTATACAACTTATGCAAGCAGAGGCTCATTTACAACATTTAATATAACAGGAGATGCTATTCTTGAAACAGGTATTTGGACTCATCCTGTTTCACGTTCCTTCAATAGTGGCAGTAAAGCAAATTCAGAAATTTGTGCTACAGGTGGTGTATATAAGTTGGACGTAACAATTGGAGGCAATCTAAAGGTTGGCACTGATGCAACAATTTCTTGCTATGCAAAGGGTGCATATCCAACAGGAATTGGCTCTGTGACAACAATGGGCTATGGTACTCATGCAGGAACACATCTTGGAGCATGGGAATCATATGGCAGTGTGTTTAAACCTACATCAATTGGTGGTATTGGTACTCAAAAGGGAACTGATCAATATTCAAAATATGCTGCAGGCAGTGGTGCAATTCATATAACTGTTGGTGGAGATTTTGAGCTACTTGGAAAAATTAATGCTAACTCATATATAGGTAGCTACGGTGGTGGTGGCGCTGGTTCTATTTGGGTTGAGGTTGAAGGAGATTTGACAGGAACAGGCTCAATGCAAGCAAATGGGTTCTCTGTTTCTGATGGCCAAGGTTCAGGTGGCGGCCGTATAGCTATCTATGCAAATACAATTGCTTCAACAATTTCCAGCTCAGCAACTGCAAACTATTTGCGTTCTGGTGGTTCTGGTGCCGGCACAGTTTATACACAGGACTCAACTTGTGTAGATAAGGGTGGTATTATATTAATAGATGCAGGACGCACATCTACTACCACTACAAATCAAATAACACCTATTGTTTCTCAACTTTCTGTTGGAGGTGACGCTATCACAGACTTTAGAAAGTCTACAGTTAAAGTTGGAGGTGGTGCTATTGCTTGGGCTACAGATATGACAGTAGAATCAGTAATTGTAGTATCAAATATTTCAAAGATAGATCTACGTGGTAGCACATTTAAGACAGCAAAGCTGTCACTTGGAGATAAGAGTATTCCTACAGGAACATATAGTGTAGATTCCACAGCAGTGGCAAAAGATGGCACAAGTATCGCGATGAGCGATTATTTTGTTGATACATCAGCTGATGCTGATGGCTCTGTTGTTGTTTTAGGCAGCTCATTTATGTTAATTATTCGATAAAATTGTGCTTTATTATATAATATGTAAATAAGGTAGGTGTGTTTATGTAATGGTAGCGCATCTACCTTTTAATTTAATGAGCAGAATTAATAATAAAGAGTAAAACTTAATTCTTTTAGAAACATATTTTGTGTAATTAGTTTAAATATTAGTGGAAATAAAGCATTTTTGGGGAAATTTTATTAGAAAAAATGTGTAAAAAAAAATAAAAAAATTTTTTTATTTTAAATTTAAGTGCACTTTTTGCTTGTTTTTGGGTGAAAAATGTAGTAATATACCCCCTTCAAAAGACAGTTACTAGGTAAATTTGTTGTTTGCAAGCAATAAAAGTTAGCCCTTTTTATGATGTAGATGACAGATTAAAACGGTAAAAAATCGTTCTTTTCAAAACAATAGGAGAAACACCGATGAAGGTGCGTAGTTCAGTAAAAAGAGTATGCGAGCGGTGCAAGGTTGTCCGCCGCCGTGGTATTGTGCGTGTTATTTGCACAAACCCACGTCACAAACAAAGGCAGGGCTAAGGAGTAAAACGTCATGCCGAGATTAATGGGTATAGATATTCCAGATAGAAAGCGAATTGAGTATTCACTTCGTTACATTCACGGAATCGGGCCAGCAAGAGCTAAGATCGTTCTTGAGAAGGCTCAGATTGATCCTGCTAAGCAGGCTAATGACCTGACAGCGGATGAAATTCGTGCGATTATTTCAGCGATCCAGGAATTAGGCTTCAATATTGAAGGTGACCTACGTCGCGAAGTATCACAGAACGTACGTCGTTTGATCAGTATTGGTAGCTATCGTGGAACACGTCATCGCAGAGGTTTGCCATGCCGCGGTCAGCGCACAAAGACAAATGCTCGCACACGTAAGGGTGGCAAGCATACAGTAGGCGCAGTTCGTGACAAGGCAACACGTAATGCAATGAAGGCAGGTAAATAACAGCTTTTAAAGGCCAATTATGTCTGAAGAAGTAGTAGATAAAGTAGAAGAGACAAAAGCTCCAGAGACGGATGCAATGGCAATCGTTATGGGAGATGAAGGCGCAGCAGCAGCACCTGCAGCTGACGCAAAGAGCAAGAAGTCACGCACGAAGTCAATTCCTGCTGGTATTGCTCACATTACAGCATCGTTCAACAACACACAGTGCTGCATCAGTGATGCACGCGGTAACGTAATTTCTTGGAGCTCATCCGGTAAGGCTGGCTTTAAGGGTTCACGTAAGTCAACAGCTTTCGCTGGAACGATGGTAGCACAGGAGTGCGCACGTGTAGCTATTGCTAAGGGTATGCACGAAGTTGAGATCAGAGTTCAGGGTGCAGGCGCTGGCCGTGAGTCAGCAGTTCGTGCTATCGCAACATCTGGTATGACAATTTCAGTGATCAAGGATATCACACCAGTTCCACACAATGGTTGCCGTCAGCGTAAGAGAAGGAGAGTTTAAAAATGGCTAGATATACAGGTCCTAAGTCCAAGATTGCTCGTCGTTTCGGTGAGCCAATTTATGGCCCAGATAAGGTTCTAGATCGTCGTAATTATCAGCCAGGTATGCATGGTCAGAAGCGCCGTGGTAAGCTAACCGAGTATGGTCAGCAGCTACGTGAGAAGCAGAAGGCTAAGTATATCTATGGTATGCTTGAGAAGCAGTTCCGTATTTTCTTCGAGCGCGCAAGAGCTAAGGAAGGTAACACAGGCGCATTGCTACTCCAGATGTGTGAGTCTCGTTTGGACAATGTTGTATATCGTCTAGGTATTGCACCTACACGTCCTGCAGCACGTCAGCTTGTTTCACACAAGCACATCGTTGTAGATGGCAAGGTAGTTAATGTTCCATCCTTTATTGTTCGCCCAGGTATGGTAGTTGCTGTACGTGAGAAGAATAAGGATATGGTAGCGATCGTAGATTCAATCAAGAATCCTCGCGTAGGAAAGTATGATTGGCTAGAGTGGGATGAGGCAAATATGGCTGGTACATTCACACGTATCCCAGAGGTTGCTGAAATTCCTGAAAAGATCGACATGCAGACAATCGTTGAATTGTATTCACGTTAATTGTTTGATTTTTTTAATAATCTCCGTTCGTCACAGACTATTATGTTCTTAGCAGAATAATAATGGAAGTGATTAGGAAAGGATGTCAAGGATGCCTATCAGACTTAACAGATTTGAAATGCCAAAGCGCGTTGAAAAGGACAAGACAGAAATTAAGCCAAATTTTGGCCGTTATGTTGCTGAGCCTTTCGAAATTGGTTATGCGCGTACAATTGGTAATGCACTACGCAGAGTGCTTCTATCCTCTATTGAGGGTACAGCAATTTCAGCAGTGCGCATTCAGGGTGCAGAGCATGAGTTCTGTGCACTACCTGGTGTTATGGAAGATGTAACAAGCATTATTCTTTCTCTAAAGAAGGTGCTAGTTAAGTCTTACACTCGCAATCCTCCTTGTATTACAATCAAACGTAATGGTCCATGCGAAATCACAGCAGCTGACCTAGCAGTTGATGGCAGTGTTGAGGTTCTAAACCCACACCACCACATTGCTACAGTTGGCGAGGGTGCTACTTTTGAAATGGATGTTTTCCTATCAATCGGCCGTGGCTTCTGCCCAGCTGAGTGGGAGAGCGTTGACAAGGACGGTAAGCGTGAGCAGCAGGTAATCGGTGTAATACCAATTGATAGAATTTATTCACCAGTTACTCGCGTTAACTTCGAGGTTGAAAATACTCGCGTTGGTCAGCGTACTGACTATGAGCGTCTAGTTCTCGAAGTAACTACAGATGGAAGAATTGATGCAGATGAGGCAATGGTTTCTGCAGCAGCTATCCTTCGCCGTCACCTAGATGTCTTTGTTGATTACGATAAGGATATCATTGAGGATGATGAAGGTGCTACAGCAGTAGTTGAGTCTGGCGATGATTTGGCAGTAAAGCTAAACATGAGCGTAAACGAGATCGAGCTCAGCGTTCGTGCAGCAAACTGCTTAAACAATGCCAATATTACAACTGTTGGTCAGCTTGCTCAAAAGACAGAGGCAGATATGCTCAAGTATCGTAACTTTGGTCGTAAGTCTCTTACAGAGATCAAAGAGAAGCTTGAGGAGATGGGTCTATGCTTGGGCTATAAGTTCGATCCAGCATTGCTTCAGAAGAAGGACTGATAGATTAAAGAGTCATGTGCTGGCTGTTGAACAGTTAGCTGTTAGGGCAGCCAGTTAATAATTTTTTTAAGACAGAAAGACAATTCCATGCGTCATAGAAAACAGAATACAAAGTTTGGCAGATCAAAGTCACACAGAGCTGCTCTTGTATCAATGCTAGTTGTTGCTTTAATTAAGGACAAGTCTATCAAGACAACTGTTCAGAAGGCAAAGGTAGCACGCCAGGCAGCTGAGAAGATGGTTACACTTGCTCGCAAGAATACATTGGCAGCACGCCGCCTTGCAGCAGCACGCTTACACGATGAGGGTGCAGTAACTAAGTTGTTCTCAGAGATCGTTCCAATGCAGGAAGGTCGCCCATGCGGCTTTACTCGTATTGTTAAGCTTGGTCAGCGTACAAGCGATGGTTCAGAGATGGCTGTTCTATCTTGGGTTCAGGAAAAGTATGAGCCTAAAGCAGCAGCTACAGAGCCAGCTGTAGAAGCTTAATTGCCACTTCAATTCGAAGAGCTAAAATAATTAAAACCGCGGATGCATTTGCAACCGCGGTTTTTTTTTTATTCTTGGCAATGAAATGATATTTTGAAATATAGTTTTTGATTTATGCTCCAAAAACAACATCGAGCACCATCATTACAAGAAAACCTGAAAGTATGCTAAGTGTTGCACGATGAGAATGTCCTTCAAAATGGGCTTCAGGAATTAATTCCTCAACAACAACATACATCATTGAGCCTGCTGCAAATGATAGTAACCAAGGCATAAGTGGTAATATCCATGCAGAAATAAGAACTACACAAATACCAAATATAGGCTCAACAATTCCTGATAAAGCTCCCCACACAAATGCTTTTCGTTTACTAAGACCTTCTTTATATAAAGGAAGCGAAATTGCTGCACCTTCAGGGAAATTTTGCAAACCCATACCAATAGCTAGTGCAAATGCACTGGCATAGCTGATTGCAGCTTCTCCACCAAATTGTTGAGCAGCTACTGCATAGGATAAACCAACAGCCATTCCCTCAGGAATATTATGTAATGTTACTGCAAATATTAATAAGGTTGAACGCTTAAAATTAGATGGTAAGCCTTCTACCTGATTTTCTTCAGGGTGTAAATGGGGTAGTAAATTATCTAATAATAACATAAAGCCTATGCCTATTACAAAACCTCCAGCGGCAGGAAGCCAACCAAGTGCTTTGCCTAAACTCGCTTCACCGGATTCGATTGCTGGAATTAATAAAGACCAAACGGATGCAGCAATCATAACACCAGCAGCAAATCCTAAGAAAATGGTTTGGTTTTTTGATGTGCGTTTTTGAAATAAAAAAACCATTGCTGCGCCAGCAGCTGTCATCAAGAAAACAAATCCAGTGCCAATACAAGTCTTGATTAGTGCTTCTATCATATAAATGTACTTTCAATCACTTAAATGATTTAGTGTATTAATTTGAATTAATTAGTTGCCTCGTTTAATGAGGTATGCTCCAAGTCCAATACATACAAATAAAGGAATAATTACAACTATATGTGCAAATGGACTTTGATGCTTAGCTAAAGACTCTCCCAATATTGCAAAAAGATAAAAACCTCCAGCTACAGCTAAACTTAATCCTAGGCCTACATATGATTCTTTTCTATGTTGCTTAATACCTAGAGGTATGCCAATTAAAACAAAGCAAATACATGAGAACGCCAAAACAAATCTATTGTAAACTTCAACTTTTGAGCGAGTCATTATACGTTTAATATTTAAATCTTTTGTTGGAAATAGCTTACTGATTTTTAAATCAGCAAGTAATTGCCATGATGGTTTATCTTTAGGTCTACGAGTTGGTATACTTATTGTATCGTTGTTAATAGATAATTCAAACGGAAGATTTTTTGCCGAGATACTCGTCATGTCTTTTGTACCTTGAGCAGAAAATGTATTTATAATAACATCGAACAAATCAATATGTAAAACGCTATTGTTTTTTTCTGAAAGCATGATAGCATTTTTTGCAGTTAATTCTCGATATGCGCCTGCGCCATTTTCTAAAGGTTCAATAATGCGTACATCTGTTAGATATTTTCCATTTCTTTCTTTAACAAATATAGAATGGCCATTTCCAAATCGATCACTTTTAATTGTTTTGCCAGGTTCAATCATTGCTGAAATCTCGTTTACACCTATAGAACTTCTGGATGTTTTTCGAGAATATGAACTTTCAGGTGAAACATTATTATTTAAATATAAGCAAAAAATAGATAACAAAATGGCAATCAATATTGGCATACGCATAATATTGAATAAACTTACTCCACAAGCACGCATAGCCATGATTTCACTATCTGAAGATAATCTGCCAAAAACAAGTAAAGAACAGACAAGTAATGAAATTGGGATGGAATATGATAATGTAAAAGGAAAACCTCCCCAAATGAAATTAAAGACAATAGCCATTGAAGCACCACGAGCAATAAGGCTGACAGCTTTAAAGATTAGTCCCACAGA
This sequence comes from Kiritimatiellia bacterium, assembly GCA_017648065.1. Taxonomy (GTDB): domain Bacteria; phylum Verrucomicrobiota; class Kiritimatiellia; order RFP12; family UBA3636; genus RGIG990. The sequence continues at coordinate 30,593 of JAGCJJ010000065.1, forward strand.
CATAACAAAACTTAATACAACTAGGGACATAAAAAAAGTCAGTAGGAATTGACTGGTAATGTATTTGTGGAGGGTATTCATTGCTTATTAAATAATAAAATAGGCGGTGGTACATATTTCAGCACCCCGCCAATAAAGAGAACTAGTGTCTAATAATATTTGAAGGAGTTATGCTTATTTTTCTGTATATTTATCTTTACCGTTGATACCTGTGATATAGACTTCAACACGGCGATTTTCTACATTTCCTTCTACAGGGTCATTTTCTACTTTTGGATGTCTAAAACCATAGCCAACATACTTTAGATTTTCTGCAGAAACACCCTTTGCTACTAGGTAATCATAAACAGCCTTTGCACGGTCTGTAGAAAGCTTATCATTGTGAGCACGATCAGAAGTTTGACGCTTGTCTGCATGTCCCTCAATTGTTGCTTTTGCTTCTGGATTCTCTAGCATTGCTGTTGCTACTTTATCGATGATAGCATAGAATTCTGGCTTGATGATAGCTGTGTCTGTATCGAAGTTTATGTTTAATTCAAACATTAAAACATCATCAGCAGAATCTGTTGGGTTTGTTTTGTCATAGATAACTTCATGACCATCACGAACACCGCCATTATCAGAATCAGCTTTTAGAGGATCTGTTTTATAATCAATGATTTCTGCACCATCAGAAAGAAAGTCGTAGTCAGAATCAGCATTTAGAGGGTCTGTCTTGTACTTTTTAACTTCATCGCCATCAGTTAGGCCATCGTTATCTGTATCTACTACTAGTGGAAGAGTCTTGTATTTGTTAATCTCTTCACCATCATTTAATCCATCACCATCAGAATCAGCCTTTAGAGGGTCTGTCTTTGTTTTTTGGATTTCATCCATGTCAGATACGCCATCGCCATCAGTATCTGCCTTTAGAGGATTTGTCTTATATGTTTTTACCTCATCATAATCAGAGATACCATCATTATCAGTATCTTTTACTAATGGGTTTGTCTTATAAGTATTTACCTCTTCACCATCTGTTAGACCATCGTTTTCTGTGTCTGAACTTAGTGGATTTGTCTTTGTCTTAAAAACTTCTTCACCATCATTAACACCGTCTTCATCGGTGTCTGCCTTAAGAGGGTTGGTCTTATACTTGTTGATTTCATCACTATCGATAAGACCATCCCCATCAGAATCTGTTTTTAGAGGATCAGTTGAGTTTTTTTTTACCTCTTCTCCGTCAGATACTCCATCATTGTCGGAGTCTGCTTTGTTTGGATCTGTTTTGTAGATATTCTTCTCGTCATCGTCTGAGATTCCGTCGCCATCTGTATCTACAGGTAGGGCAAATGCAGGATCTTGTGTTGTTGTTTTACCTGCGCCCCAACGCCATACAAGACCAATATCAGCTGTCATGTTCCATTCGTAGTTGTAGCATGCTACATTCATACGAGTGTCAGCACGTAGGCTCCAAGAATCACTGAAGTGATACATAAAACCACCACCTGCGCGTAGTGTAGCAGATGTAGAATCGTCTCCAGCAATATCCTTACCATAGACAGATAGTCCAACACCAGCTGTTAGATAAGGGTCAAAACGCTCTAGACGTGAGAAGTGATACAATGCATCAATATAGAATTGAGTTAAATATGTGTCTCCGAAGCCCTTGTCTCCTTTAGAAAAAGACTGGCCATTCTTTGTGTTTTCAGCTAAATCTGGGGCAAAAAGGATACTTGTTTCAATAGTCCAATTTTCATTTACTTCATAGCCAAGGCGGCCAGTGATGTACATGCCGTCTACAACTCCTTCGTCTCCTTCAAAGTTAATCCAACCAATACCTGGGCTGAAATACCATTGACCAAACTCTTTTTCTTGTTTAACAGGTGCTTCGTCTGCAATTGCAGGCATAACAAGCATAGCTAGTAGAGCTATTGTTGAAATACTAATTTTTTTCATTGTTTATCCTCCTGGATGTTATAAATTAACTTAAAATTTAATATTTATAATATTATATACCTTTTCTACGGCACAAATTTTAACATATTGTATTATTGTGTTTCAAGAGAAAATGACATATTAGAATGATAAAATTACATTGCATTTTTTGTTAAAATCTAACACATAATTTTTGTTTTTTGGTTTCAATAATAGAATTAATATGAATTTTCTTGTTTTTGGTAAATGTTTTAGTGTAAAATGTATATAAATTTGTAATCGTGCTTATTGCGATTTTATTGTGATTTTATTGTAAGAAAAGAGTTTAAGTATATGAGAAGAAAATATGATAAAGTTTTTCATTTAAATCCAGAGTCATCTCCTTTGGGTATTCAAAATCCACTTATCCGTGGAATAGTTGAGCATTTGGCAAGCCTTGATAAGTTAAATAAAATTGTTTATGATGGTCGTTCTGTTGCTCAAAGAGATGGCGAGTGTTTCTCTGATAGAATTCTTGAGGGAATGAATGTCAAAGTCAATATTTCTGAAGAAGACTTAGCACGTATTCCAAAGTCTGGTCCGGTAGTGGTTGTTGCGAACCATCCTTTTGGTGGAATTGAAGGTGTTGTGCTTATGAGTATCCTTAATAAGGTTCGTCCAGATTATAAGGTGCTTGTAAATTACATTTTAGAGATGGTTCCTGAATTGCGTGAGAACTTTATTGGTGTCGATGTTTTTGGTACTCAAGCAGCTGCTAAGAAAAATATCAAACCATTAATGGCAACTATGAAATGGGTTAAGGATGGTCATATACTAGGTGTGTTCCCATCTGGAGAAGTATCCAGTATTGATTTAAAGAGTCGCCGAGTACGCGATCCTAAATGGCAAGAAACAATTGGAGGAGTAATTCGTAAAACTGGAGCAACGGTTATTCCAATGTATTTTGCCGGTGCAAATCCTGCATTTTTCCAAATGGCAGGTTTAATTCATCCTCGTCTTCGCACGGTATTACTCCCTTCAATGGTTGCAAATAAGCGTAAAATGACTTTAGAGGCTGCTATTGGTGCTCCAATTTTGCCTTCTGAAATCAAAAAATATGAAACAGACGCTGATTTGATGAAATATCTTCGCCTGCGTTCATATGCCTTAGAGGGTCGCTTTACAGGCAAAAAGAAAAAGTTCTGTCTATTCAGGAAAAAGAAGAAGATTACAAAGGTAGATCATCAACCAATTATTGATGAAACTCCTGCAGCAGCTATCGAGGCAGAAATTAAGGCATTTGCACCAGAGGCACATTTATTTACTGGCGGTGATTTAGAGGTATATATTTCTAAGCTTGGTACGGAGTCAGCAATTATGCGTGAGCTTTCACGCTTGCGTGAGATAACATTCCGCTCTGTCGGAGAAGGTACAGGTTTATCTAAGGATACAGATGTTTATGATTCAGAATATTTGCATCTGTTTATTTGGAATGCAAAGGCAAAGGAAATTGTTGGAGCATATCGCCTTGGCTTGGCTGATGAAATTTGTGCAAAGTATGGTCCACGAGGACTTTATACAAACACACTGTTTAAGTTCAATGAGGATTTGACAAATAAGATTCTTCCTGGAATTGAATTGGGACGTTCTTTTGTTCGCCCAGAATATCAAAAGGCATTTCAGCCATTGCTATATTTATGGAAGGGAATTGGAACATTTATTTCTCGCAATCCTCAATATGTAAATCTTTTTGGTCCTGTAAGTATTACTGCTGATTATAAAGATTCATCAAGAAATATGCTGTTACGTTCGCTCGAGCTATCAAATTTTGCTAATGATTTAGCTCATCTTGTAAAGCCACGTAATAAGCCTGTTCGTTATAAGAAACGTGATGAGTGGAAGAATCCTGATTTTGAGGATATAATTGCATCAGTAGATGATGTTTCTACATTAATTCAAGATATTGAGGACGACCGTAAGAGTATTCCTGTTTTGATTAAACAATACTTAAAATTAGGCGGTAAGATTCTTGCATTTAATCTGGATGAAGAATTTTCCGATGTAGTAGATGGATTAATCCTCATAGATCTTCGTAAAACCGATAAGCGAACACGAATGCGTTATATGGGTGACGAAGCCGATGCAGCTTTTTGTAAATATCATAATTTAGATTAAAATAGGTATTTCTTTGAAAGAGTACGAACTTCGGTTTGAAGATAGAAAGTGGCAGTGTGATTATGCTGCCACTTTTTTTGAGCGAGGATGGGGATTGCTTGGGCGCAAGTCATACCCATCAAATCGCATTATGGTTATTCCTAAATGTGGAAGTGTGCATACTTGGTTCATGCATTTCAATATCGACATTGTATTTTTAGATAAATATGGCAATGTATTGCGTATGGAGTATAATGTTTCTCCATGGCGGATGCTTAATGGTGGTCGTGGAGCGTGTATAACATTAGAGGCTATGGCTACAGATGATGTGATGCAATCAGCTTTCTATGGAATAAAGATTGGTGACACATTGACCATTAGTGAAAAATAATTTTTAATTTTTTTAAAAAAGTACTTGCAATGCACCCCAAGTTTGTAGTAATATCTAAATTGTAATGAGTACAAAATAGGATTTAATTTAATTAATTAACAATAAAAACGAAAATAAAAATAGGAGATAAATTATGAAAAAGTATGTATGTTCAATCTGCGGTTATGTTCATATGGGCGATGAAGCACCTGAGGCTTGCCCTCAATGTAAGGCACCAGCAGCTAAGTTTAATGTTGTAGAAGAGAGCACAGCAAAGAAGATTTGGGCTGATGAACACCGCGTTGGCATCGCAAAGGATTTAGACGCTGAGGTTGTTGAAGGCCTAAAACAGAATTTTATGGGCGAGTGCACAGAGGTAGGTATGTACCTAGCAATGAGCCGTCAGGCTGATCGTGAGGGATACCCAGAGGTTGCAGAAGCATACAAGCGCATCGCTATCGAAGAGGCAGAGCATGCTGCAAAGTTTGCTGAGCTACTAGGTGAGGTAGTTGCAGGCTGCACAAAGACAAATCTTCAGATGCGTGTTGATGCAGAGCAGGGCGCTTGCGAAGGTAAGCTAATGCTTGCTAAGCGTGCAAAGGAGCTAGGTTATGATGCTGTTCATGACACTGTTCATGAGATGTGTAAGGATGAGGCTCGTCACGGAGCTGCATTCGAAGGCCTACTAAATCGTTACTTTAAGTAAGCCTTTATATAAAGTAAATCAGCTGGCCATCGCATATATGATGGCCTGCTGTTGGTCTGTGTAATTGGAGGATAATATATGGAAAGAATAAAAGAGGTTCTTAGAAAGAAGGGAGTCCCTGCTTCTACACCACGTATTTGCATATATGATTATCTTTTATCACAAAAGACACACCCATCAGCAGATATGGTATATATGGCACTTCAACCACAAATGCCATCTCTTTCGCGTACTACTGTCTACAATACTTTGCGAATGCTTTGTGATGTGGGCTTGGTAAAACAGATCCCAATATGTGAAGGAGATATGAGGTTTGATGCCGATGTAAGTGAACATGGGCATTTTTGGTGCCGAAAATGTGGCAGAGTAATTGATTTAAATGCTCCACGCCTTGAAGCATCTAATGATTATAAAAAAATTGGATCTATAGATGAAATTCAGGTTGTATTTATTGGAACCTGTCACAATTGTAAATAATAATAATGCACGCTAAATTTTTAGCGTGCATTTTGTTTATTAAACTAAGTTAAAATTTTAAATTCACAAACAATAGTTGTCTTTAAATATTTGAACATTTTAATTAGTTTGTAGATCAACAGAAATAAGCCAATTTTTTAATTCATCTATTAATGTTGTTGGATTTGCTAATTTTTCCGGATAGCAAGAATCACAGAAAGATGTTATTGCCTTTCCTGCTAAAGAATCAGGGTATTTTTCAGCAAGAGCTTTTGCATCAGAAAATGTTTTGGTGTATTCTGGCAGCTTTTGAATAAGTTTGCGAACTTCTGTTTGTACAGTGAGTCTTGATGAAGAATCCTCTATATGTGGATAAAATTTAATGCCATCAAGAGCATTAATAGTATGCTCAACTGCAAAGTTCAATTTTATAATTAATTGAGAAAACTTGTTTGTTTCACTAGTATCTTGATTTTCAGGGAAAATTTTGCTTGGATCTAAATGTTCTTGGGCAAAGTTATCGTTACGATATTTTTCTCTGACAGCCTTATCACGGAAATCAGGAATCTCAATAGGAATACCTCCTGAATATTGACTCTTAACAGCCATAATACCAGTTAATGTAGCATCACAAGCCGCATATATGTCCCATGCAGGTTTAGCACCAAAAAGGAGAGCACTTGCAAAGTCGTAAATAACCCAGAAATCCCCTCCATTATGGCCAGAACTAGAGGAAAGCTTAAAAAGTTCATCTTTTTTAGGTGAAAGTTGTAGCTTTGGTCCATGACCACATTGGCCTATGGCTATGGTTGGATCGCCTTGAGTTAAATCTACAAAAGCGCGCGTACCCCAAATTTTACGAGTGTGAGAGTCGCAAGTAGAAGCACCCATCATATTACGTACAATACCTCCGTTGCTCATAATCACAAATGATGGTTCCATAGAACCCATTTCAGAGGTAGGTAAAAATCCTGGTAAATTTTTGTTGCTTGGTGGAGCAGAAACTTTTACAGGACGAGTGCCAGTTATTTCCATTACTGGACCAAGTGAGTGTGTGCAATAGTAATGAAAATTAAGCCATGAGCGCCATGCATGTGCATAATTTCCATTAGGCAATGCACCATAGAAGAGAGTTGAATACCCTAAAACACGACAATCATGTACATAATCAAATTCTGCATATGCAAGCTCTCCGAAAAGCCCGTCCTGCCAAAGTTTTTTTACAAAGCGGTTAGTGTAGTTTTCTGCAAGTACATATAGTTTCCCACTACGTTCTACAGCTTCTACAAGTTCCACTCCCTCGGCAGGGGTAAAGAATGATGTAACCTCACATAATACATGCTTACCAGCATTGAGTGCTTTAATTGAATCACGTTTATGTGTGAAAAAATAGGTTGCAACAAGGACAGCATCAAAGTCTTGGGCAAGAAATTCGTCTTCATTTTGTGTGACAAAAGCAGTAGGGCAAATTTTGTGAAATTCATCGCACATTGCTTGATTTAAATCGCAGCCGGCTGTTACTTCAATGTTTAATTGTGAGCAAAGCTCAATAAATGATCGTCCGCGACCTAGTCCCCAAATTCCTAAACGAATTTTTTTGTCTGTGTTAAAGATTTTTCCCATGGCTACACATTCTAAAAGTTAATTGCATTATTATCGTTGCATATAATTTTGATATAAATATTATTTGGCACAGGAGATTAATCTCATGCACCAAATAATACATATTTTTAGCTTATCTTGAAGCCATATACTGCTTAAGCATTAGTAACCAGTCTGTCTGGATGAAGTCAATATTCTTATCCAATAACCAGCCCCAACCCTTTTCAGGATCATCCTTTAATGAAATATCATCTGTGTGATGTGCAGAAATTACTGCGCGTTCATCGTAGATAATTGAATTAGTCCAAATAAGAAGCTTGTCCTTGTGCATCTTCTTGATGTATTTGTCGCTGATGCATTCATCTTCTTCTTTATCAAAAAGAATTTCTGCACCAATAACATTTACACCAGCATCACGTAGCTTCTTTGTCACCTTATCCTTGTGCCATACCATTGGAACAAACATAAATTCAGGAGCATACTTTTTAACTAAGTCAAGAGTTGGCTTATCATCGCCAGTCTTAACAATTACCTGCTTCTCTACGCCAGCCTTGCGAATCTCCTTAGCAATTCCTTCAATGTCTGTCCAGAATTTGTCAACATTGATGTAAACCTTGTCCTTAAGTAGCTTCAATACTTCTTGTAGTGTAGGAACCTTATATGTTGTAGGTGTTGAGTCTTGGTTGTGAAGAACTAGCTTACGAACTTCACAAGCCTTCAATTCTGAAATTGGCTTGCTCTTTAAAAATACGTGTTCCATACCAGGGTGGAATACAAAGAATTTTCCATCCTTTGACTTTGCCACATCGATTTCAATTACATCTGCACCTTGCTGTAAAGCAATTTTAAATGCAGCAATTGTGTTACAAGGAACATTTGCTCCACATACACCTCTGTGTGCTGCTAAAAATGGGCGACCCAATGCTTGGCGATTTTCAAAAATAGATTTGTTAAAATCCATTGTATTTTCCTTTCTGTTTTTGTTGTTTATAAAAATTATTTTTCAAAATTTAGTTCGCAAGTCTCTCCGGCTTTTAATTGAATTGTTATATAGCCATCGCGAGTTTTACTTGCTTGATATGATATGTTGCAATTCTTAAGCTTAGGATAAGCAAAACAGCATAAATCAAAGCATGTGTCTTGCTTTGCATAAAGTGTTGCTTTTGCATCAGACTTATTCCACGAAATTGCTACATCAACAAGTGATTGTGTTGCAATGCCTGAAATTTCTCCCTCATCAAGGTTCTCTGGCAGAGCAGGCAATAATTCAATCTTTTTGCCATTTGAGAAAACGAGCATTTCATATATTGCAGCAGTGAAACCCATATTTGCATCAATTTGGAATGGTGCTTTACCTGCATGCAGGAATTTAAGTGTTACACCCATATTACGCCAATCGTTATGGTAGGTGTATAGGTTTTGCCCTGTACAAAAACGCAATAATAAATCTAAGCAACGCTTTACACCATCTCCATCCTTTAATCTTGCATAGATGTTAGCCATATGTGAGAGAGACCAGCCTGTTTGTGAGCGTAAGCCTATGACTAGGCGCTTTTCAACAGCCACCTTAATTGCATCAAACAATTTCTTGTTTTCGCTGTCAATCTCATAGCCTGGGAACAAAGGATAAATATGGGATTGGTGACGATGGTGATAATTATCAAGAAAATCTGGATGCATCCATTCTTTAATTGCTCCATCTTCGTTGATTTCGTATTCTGGTATAGCTTGAAGCATTTTCTCCCAAATTTGAATCTTTTCAAAATCAACATCTAAAAGTTTTGCAGAATGAATCAGATTTGTCAGTAGCTCTTTAAGCAGAGCAAAATCCATTGTTGCATTTATAGCAATGCTCAATTTGCCATTACCTTCGAATGTTCCATTAGCTTGGTTTTCCGGAGAATTAGATGGATATGATTTTAGTTTTCCATTGCTATCATATACATAAAAGTCTTCATAAAATTCTGCGCATTCTTTCATGAATGGGTATGCACGCTCTTTTAGAAAGTCCTTATCGCCTGTAAATGAATAATATTCGTAGTACATGGCACTAATCCATGCGGAGCTGCCAGTCCAATATAGCACATGCGACTGCAAGTTCTTCTTTTGACCACTGTCATTATCCATGAAAAGAGGAAGCAGAAGTCCTTTGCAACCATAAAGCTTCCTTGCATTTTCTCTGAAATCAGGCTTTAGATTGTCATAAAGCTCAAAGAATGGCAAAAGTGCTTCGCTGAGACTGCCACGGCATGCCTGCCAATATGCCATTTCTATATTTTCGTTATTAAAATATGTTGCACCCCATGCTGGTGAATAATCTCCATTCCAAAGTCCCTGAAGATTTACAGGGTAGTGGCAGCCGATGGATGATGATATTAGCAGATATCTGCCAAAGTCAGCCATTTTTTCAATCAGGCGAGAATCTACATTGCCATCATAGCTTTTCAGAAGAAGTTCATCGGTTGTGGCATTGTCTGCCTTTGAAAGAGTAAGCTTTGTTTTGTTGAACAGGCGAGCAAATGCTTCTTTATGGCTGGCAAGTATAGTCTCATAATCCTTGCAGAATGTTAGCTGTTTATCAAGTGCTTCTGCTCCTACAGGTGTTCTTTCCACACAAATTGCAATAACAACATTGGTTGCATTGTCAACGCCGATGAATTTTTCCAGTTTGGCATTGCCTCCCATACTGCTGGCAGATGCATTATCTTGGTTGATTGATACATCTCCGTCTGTGGAAATGAGCTTAATCATTCCACAGTAGTGTAGGTCGCTAAATGTTTTGAAATCACCATAGATTGCATGATTATGGAAATCAATCGTAGCTTCAGTTCCGCCCCATTTGTCTGGCAAATCGCATAGTTCGTGCTTTTCCAATGCAAATTTTATATTAAAAGGAACTTCTCCTTTAAGAGAAACAAATATGGCATTTTCTGTTTGTGCTGCAAAAATATCGCGAGAATATTGCTTCCCATTTTCCTTATATGTGATTGAGCATACACCATTTTCTAGATCAAGTTGGCGTTCGTAATCAGTAAAAGCAGCTTGATTTTCAAAAATAAGGCGTAAATCGAATGCTGGGTAGAATTTTCCACCTGATGGGTGGTAGTCCTTTTCCTTTAATATATCAATATATAGCGAATCGGCTTTTTTATATTCTTTTTTGTCCATGAGGTCGCGGACTTGCTGCAGTGCATAAGAAATATCTGGGATATCCTTACGCTGACACCAATTAAAGAGAGCCTCATGGTTAATTAGGATGCGCTCATCATAAATGGATCCATAGACACTGCCACCGATACAACCATTACCGACAGGAGTGGAGTCGTTCCATCTTGTGGCAGGGTATTTGTTGATTAAAAACTTTTTCATAATTTTGCTATATACTATATAATATAATGTTTATGGTACGAAACAATTATACAACAATTTTTATATAACAATCAATAAACAGTTTTAATTTATAGTAAAATAGATAACTTAGAAAAGTGATTTATGAAAAGATAGAAATTTTATTTTCGTTCTACATTAAGTTGTTTGCAATGTCAGTCGTAAACTATTTGTTGCTCGATTGATAGGTATTAAACAAAAATTTAGGTTAAATTATGTTTATAATATTTATCCATATTTTTGTTATTGTATCAAAGGTATGACTTAATGAGCTTCTGATAAAATAATTAAATGAAATTTTATCAATGCATGTGAATATAGTCATTGCTCCTGCAAGATTTAATGTTGTAATAAGCAGGTAGGAAAAGAAAAATCCAGAGCGTTCAAAATCTGTTTGTTTTTGTAAGAGACTTTTTACTGTAAATAGGAAATGAAAGCTGGCAGAAAAACCTATTAAAATAGTGAAAAAGTTATGATAAATATTGCTACAATTAGGGAAAGCAACAGAGAAACACCCATATAGAAATAAAAAGAAAAGAATATGCAGGGAAATGATATATGGCGCTAATACAACAATGAGGTTAGGTTTAGATACTTTTATGCTAGCACTAGTTTTGTGTATTTTTAAGTTTGAGATTTTTGATCCCGTCAGAATAGCAAAAATAGCGTGTGTTAATTCATGACAATATAAGTAATGTCTAGAAAATCGATTTTCAAAGAAGGCTATAAGAATAGTACCAATAGAAAAAGTGCAAATAAAATAAAAGAACGGCTCAGGTACTCCCATTATACCATCATCACTATCAGTGTATTGAATAAAGGTTCGAATGATGCCGATAGCCCAAAAATATGCAAAAACGGATAAAACACCTTTACAAATTAGTCTCAAAATGCTTTTCAAATAGCAGTTTTTCTCTTTTTTCTCTAATTTTTTTTCTTTTGCCATAAGTTTTGAGTTGACCTCAGTGGTCAAAATATTATAACATAGCGCTTTAACAAATCGATTTGGTTACCATTAGGAGCAATTAAACCATGCCTAATATTAAAAGTGCAATTAAGCGTGTAAAGACATCTGAAGTTAGACGTCTACGTAACAACGCAAATAAGAGCCGTCTAAATACGGCACGTCGTTCATTCTTAGAGGTTATCGCTGCTGGCGATGCTGCTAAGAGCATGGAGGCTTACAAGGAGTTCTGCTCTGTTATTGATAAGTCTGCAAAGAAGGGCGTTATCAGCAAGAATGCTGCAGCTCGTCGTAAGTCTCGTGCTTATGCTAAGCTAAATGTTGAAGCTTAATACAAAGGTAAAGAGTTTTTCAACTTTTTAAAGGCTCGGAGAATTCCGAGTCTTTTTTATTTAAATTAGGTGTGTAATTTTTTACACACCTAATTTTTATTTATATGCTTACCAAGCGTTTACACAACCTTCAACGATTTGCTCTGCCAATTTTTTGCTAACTTGAGATAGACCGCCTCTTTTGGAAGCAATAGTATCTATCCCACTTAAAAAAGTATCGTAAGCAGAGTATACCCCGCTGGAAATGACAGTTTCTCCATTAGCATCATTGAGTTTCTTGAACGTTACTTTTGCTTTAATAGTCATAGAATATTCAGCAGCACGCTCCAAATCATCTCTATGATAACGCAAAGTATCTTGCTTGTAGTCAATAATTTCAACTTCTAGGATTGTTGTTGCTTTTTCTTTTGCGCGAATGCGCATTGTGCCTTCTCGTTGAATTTCTGAAATTAATGCAGAAGTAACTATAGCTTCAATATCAGTTTGGTTTACTGTGTTGCGCACAGTTGGAACAAAAACGTCTGCTAATGCTGGATCAAGAGTTGAACCTAACTTATAACTAGCACAGCCACAAAAAAGAATAGCTAGTATAAAAACGAATGAAATAAAAGCAAAAGAATGTTTTTTCATTGATGTTCTCCTTGTTTTAAATTATTTTTACTGTTTTGTTGACTCTTTTTCAGCTTCTTCTTTTTTTAGAATTTCTTCTAGTTCTGAAATGCGTTGCTTTGCTTTCTCTGTTTCTTTTGCAACAGGGAATTCTTTTACAAAGGAACGATATGATATGAGTGCTGCTTTAACATTTGGCTTTATTTTATCATAAAAACGAGCTTTTTCAAAGAGCAAAGCTGTTAACATTTCTTCAAGTTCTTTTTTATGCGCAATTGTTGTCTCAACATATTGATGATATGGATCTGCACTAATTGCTAGTCCCATGGCCACTATAGCATTTCTAAGTGTTTTTTCGTCTCGAGGTGCTTTTAATGCTAAATTGTAACGAGCGATAGCTGCGCGAAATAGTGCTTCGTTAGCAACAGGTGTTCCCGCATAACGGCCAACCAAGTCTTCGTATTCCATTATTGCTTCTATATTTTTTCCTACGGTCTCATAAGCAACACCTCTACGAAGTAAGCATTCGCTTGCACGCTCCCATTCTGGGGCGTTTCTAGCAATCTGAGCAAATGCATCTGTAACACCTTTAACACCAATGCTACCAATGCCTAAGAAAGAGTTATCTAGTTTTGTTAGATAATAATTTGCAATTCTGAATTGGCTGTTAAGAATATCTATGAATGAAATACCTTCTGGAAGATGTCTAACTTCATAATTATCAATTAGGTATTGGTACTCTTTAAATGCTTTTAGATATTCTTCTCTTAACTCTAAAGTACGTGCAACACCAAGTTGAGCAGTAGGTGCTTCTTGAGCAGTTGGCCATTCAATAACAAGGGCATTGTATTCTTTTGTTGCTGCTTTGTATTTTTTATTCTTTTCTAAGACTTCTGCATATCTAAGTTGTTCTGCAGGAGTTTTTCTTGTTGGTCCACCAAAAAATAACCCTTTTTGTTTGAATTCGGGTGCAGACACTATTGAGGTTTCTGTTGGAGTTCCTGTAAAATCCTCTCCAGCAATGTTGCCTGTTTTATTTGGCATATTACCTAAAAGAATAGTACTAAGGCAAGTTATTGTCAGTAATAAAATAGGCTTGCTATAAAAAAAGTTATTTTTCATGTTTTTTGAATTGGCAAATTGTCTTGATTTCATATAGGGGTTTCCGATATAATTAGTTGGAATTTAGTTAAGGGAATGTTCTCTATCGAGTTAAATTTAACTAGATAAAAGACTTCTTCATAAAAAACTAAGGGTATTGTATCAAAAAAAAGAAAGACTTTAAATATGAAAAAAGTACTTATCCCAACAAAACTTGACGCAATTGCAGCAAAACTTTTGAATGAAAATGGTGCTTATAGTGTAGTACAAGAGCCAAAAACACAGCTAGCTGATTTGGCTGCAGCAAATCCAGATGCATATGCAATCATTGTTCGCAGTGAAAAAGTTACTGCAGAAATCATGGATTTACTACCAAGTCTAAAGGTTGTTATCCGTGCTGGTGCTGGTTATGACAATATTGATTGCAAGGCTGCACGTAAGCGTGGTGTTGATGTTATGAATACTCCTGGTGCAAATTCAAATGGTGTTGCTGAGGAGGTAATCACACTTATGCTTGCTGATGCACGTCATGTGCTAGAAGCAGATAAGACAACACGTGCAGGTGGTTGGGAGAAGAGCAAGCTAATGGGGCACGAAATTACTGGTAAGACAGTTGGTATCGTTGGTCTGGGTAATATCGGCCGCTTGGTAGCTAAGCGTTTGTCTGGCTTTGAGTGTAAAATTCTTGGTTATGATCCACTAGTTCCAGCAGAGCGTGCAAAGCAGTTTGGTATCACAACAGTTTCCCTACAGGAAATCTTCCATGAGTGTGATTTCATTTCTCTACACATCCCAGAGAATGCAGACACACGTGGTAGCATCAATGCTTCTCTATTGTCTCTAATGAAGCCTGGCGCAACTCTAATTAACTGCGCTCGTGCTGGTATCATTGACGAGCAGGCAGTTCGCGATGCTAAGGCAGCTAAGGGTATCCGCTTCCTAAACGATGTTTATCCAAAAGATGCTGAGGGTCCTAAGTCTGTTGCAGATATCGCAGATATCATGATGCCACACCTAGGTGCAAATACATATGAGGCAAATGAGACAGCAGCACGCCGTGCAGCTCAGCAGCTAATTGATCTTGATGAGAAGGGTATTACAAGCTACATCGTTAATCAGGATATTCCTCGTGGTCTTGATCCTTCATACTGCGAGCTAGCATCAATGCTAGCAGTACTAACACGTGGCTTGCTTGGCACAAATTGCCCAATTACATCAATTGAGACAAGCTTCTATGGTACATTGGCTCCATATAGCAAGTGGTTGCTACTATCTCTTCTAAATGGAATTTGGGAGGATATCGATCGCTCTACAGATTACAACCACGCTCTTAAGTACCTTGAGGAGAATGGTGTTAAATATATCAATCGTGAGCCAGAAGCTGGTAAGAACTTTGACGCTTCTATGACTCTTGATTTGGTTTCTGTAACATCTAACAACCAGGTTCGCAAGGTAAGCGTACGTGGTACAGTTGGTGAGAACGTAATGATGATCTCACGTATCGACGAGTTTGATCGTCTATACTGGGTTCCTCGTGGCACAGCTCTTTTCTTCGAGTATTTCGATCGCCCAGGTGTTATCGCAACAATTGGTCGCAAGCTAGCTGAGGTTGGTATCAACATTGAGGATATGCGTAACCCACACAATCCAAAGACAGGTAAGTCTCTTGCAATTCTAAGTGTAAACACAGAGGTTTCTGAGACTCTTCTAAACGAGATTGCTGGCGAAATTGAGGCAACAATTGCACACAACATTGTTCTTCCTAAATAATTAAATTAAGGAAAAACAAACAATAAAAAGAGCGAGCTCCAATAAAGGGTCTCGCTCTTTTTGCTTTTCTATTTCCTAAACACCAATACGCATACACTAATGAGCATATATAAATAAAGGACACGAATATGCAGGAATATACACGAATGTGGGATGGGAATATGGGATACTGTGGTTATGAAGGTTAGGAATATTTTCGTGTATCTAGAAAGGAAATACTAAAGACCCGAACACTAATACGCATACACTAATGAGCATATATAAATAAAGGACACGAATATGCACGAATATACACGAATGTGGGATGGAAATATGGGATACTGTGGTTATGAGGATTAGGAATATCTTCGTGTATCTAGAAAGGAAATACTAAAGACCCAAACATATACCTAAATTATTAGTGTCCATTCGTGCATATTCGTGTTCTTGAAAACCCTCGCAACCATTCCCACCCAATATGAATACGCTTGACACATATTGCTCATGTGTGCTTAAATAAACATATAAGGTATTGTTTGTAATTATTTGTATAGTTAAAATTTAGATGCAATTAGGTGTAGTTGATATGAATAAACAGCAATTGTTGTGTGGCTTATTGTCGCTTCTTATGTGTAGTGCCAATGCAGCTTGGATTTTTGATAGTAGTGCTAGAACACTTACTAATAGTGAGTCTAGCGTTGTAATTAAAAATGTTTCTGCGAGCGGAACAAATCTGACAATCAATCAGCAAGCCTACAGTACAGATACCTATGAATATGGGATGCTGGACTTTAATTCAGAGGCTATAGTTGATGCAAACGGGCAGCAGTATGATTTGGTTGCTCTAGGGAATAGCGCTTTTCAACATTGTAAGGGTATAACTGGCTTTATTGCACCACCAACGCTTACGACTCTTAATGAGCGCTCCTTCCAAGGCTCTGGTATTTTTACGTTTGATATTTCACAAACAACTAATTTCACCTTTTGGGGCGGTGCAATGTTCCAGGATGCATTTAACCTGACAGGCGATATTTATCTTCCTGATACAATTACCACCTTTGGTAGCTGGGCTTTCCATCAAGCAGGTATTGATAGCACTGGCTTTAGTGTTTACTTCGGTGCTTCCATTGCTCCTACTGTGGTAGATCAGCAAGGACAACAAGGTGGTATGTTCTTTAGATCTAATGTAGAGGTGGTTGATTTTTCAAAGCTTACTCGTATTAAATTTGTTGACCATTGCTTTAGATCTACACCAAAGCTAAAAAAGGTTTTGCTCCCTGAAATCGTAGATGCTATGCCACAATTCTCATTTAATTGCCATACCAAAAATTATCCACTGCTTGAGGTGTATTTTAAGAATTGCCCATTCACAGTAGATAATATCGCAAAAAATCCATTTTGCGAAATGTTTAATGGTGGAGAGAAATATACGGTATCAGAGGCGAATATAGCAGCTACAACGAATATCGTTATCTATGTGCCTCGCTTCTCCAATACTTCAATTTCTCCAAATTGGAATAAAAATGCTACAGCATGGGAAGAGCTTGCTGCAAATAGCCCAAAATGGCGAACAGATAATTCTACTCCAATTTTTACTCTGCCTACCACTCCTGATGGTGAGGGCCTGTATGTTACAGATTATAGCAAAACTGGCTATTCCTGGAACGATGGTGTTGTTAGAGTAAAGTTTTGGGAGGATCCTAATCAAATTGAATTTGATGCCTCAAAACCGGCTTGCTATGAAGAGCTAGTTAACGTTTCTCCTACAAATGTTTCTTTAAATGTTATTGCTAGAAATATCCCAGAAAAAGCTACCAAGCTATATGTAACACTGGCTATATATGCAGACGCAGAGCATACACAGCTGGTTGCTTCAAAAAATGGAGCTCTTACTCGTGAAAATATTTCTGTATATTTTGATTTTAACGATTTAAATCCGGATGCTCCGTATTTCTTTACCATGTCTTGCGTGGATAATCAGCAAAGCCCTGTTCAAGGCGATTTGGTAGATTTAGGTCTGCTTAATTCCTGGTTGTATGATGAAGAGGCAAAAACACTGACCTTGAGCGCCAAATCTGAAGTTGCAAGCGTTGTTATTGAAAATGTTACTGCAGATGGTTCTGATTTGACAATCGGGAATAACAAGCTGTGTAAGTATCCAAATATTGATTTGTCTTGTCATATCTATGGTGATTATAAAATCGTTAAGATTGATAGCAATGCTTTCCAGAATAGCTTGATTTTAACAAGAGTTATATTGCCAGAAGAATTAACAATTATTCAGGAAAGTGTATTTGACTCTTGCTCTAATCTCGAATATGTTGAGGGCATAAATGTGAAAGCTATCCAGAATAATGCTTTCAGAAATTGTTTTTCATTAAAGCAGTTTAAGGTGGAGGAGCTATATTCTGTTAATAACGGAGGCTTCCAAGCTTGCTATGTGCTTACAGATTTTGGTCCGGCTAATGCAATTACTAATATCGGAAATGATGCATTTGTAAATTGTAATAGCTTAAGTAAAGACTTGGCTTTGACAAGCCCAGAGCTGACAAAAATAGGTAGATATGCTTTTGCTGAATGCCACAAAATTACTTCTGTAACTTTAGGTGAGAATGTTGTAGATATTGGCGAAAAGGCTTTCTTTAAGACCTATGCTGTATCAAATGTAGTATTCCAATCCAATGATATTGAAAATATCAGCACTACAGCCTTTGGTGGACATGGAGTTATAAATAACTCAAGTGCTGCAGAGCTGAAGATATATATGACAAATGTGCCAACTACTCTAAAGAATTTCTTGACAGAAACTCATGCTCAGGCTGGTCCGACGGATGCACAAATTGCTGCTGCTGATACCATTGTAACTATGTATATTCCATATTACGATGGAGTAATCAAGGATGCTGAAAATGGAATATCTCGTAGTGGAAAATTTGCTGCAAATGCTCTTGAATGGCAGAATGCAGATATACCGGCTCTTGTTGGCGATGGCAGCACATTTATTTTGCCAACAGATGAAAAGGATACAGGAATTTGGTATAACAAACACAATAATTGGGGCGGTTATATAGTA
>JAGCJJ010000066.1 GCA_017648065.1 Kiritimatiellia bacterium
AAAACAAAAAACAACCCAGTGCTAATTGGTGAGCCAGGTGTTGGTAAAACAGCAATTATTGAAGGTTTGGCCCAGCGCATTGTTCGTGGCGATGTCCCAGAAGGCTTGCGTAACCGTAAGGTCTTTTCATTGGATATGACTGCCCTAATGTCAGGCGCAAAATATCGCGGTGAATTTGAAGAGCGTTTACAAGCAGTACTTCGTGAAATTAAAGCTGCTGCAGGGCAGACAATATTGTTTATTGACGAAATACATACAATTGTTGGTGCTGGTAAAACAGAGGGATCAACAGATGCAGCAAACATGCTAAAGCCTATGCTTGCTCGCGGAGAATTGCACTGCATTGGAGCAACCACGCTTAATGAGTATCGCCAATACATGGAAAAGGATGCTGCATTGGAGCGACGCTTCCAACCTGTAATGGTTGATGCACCATCTGTTGAGGACACAATTTCTATTTTGCGTGGATTAAAAGAGCGCTTTGAATTACACCACAATGTGCGCATCCAAGATGCTGCAATTGTTTCTGCTGCTACCCTATCAGATCGCTACATTTCTGATCGTTTTCTCCCTGACAAGGCTATCGACCTGGTAGATGAGGCATGCGCAGCAATTCGTACAGAAATGGATTCTATGCCAGCTGAGCTAGACGAAATTACTCGTAAGGTAATGCGCCTTGAAATTGAAGAAACAGCCTTAAAAAAAGAAACAGATAATGCAAGTAAGGAGCGCCTAGCAAGCCTACGTGCAGAACTGGCAGAACTCAAAGCTGAAGCAGATGCTATGCGCATCCGCTGGACAACAGAAAAGGATGCTCATAAAAATCTTAATGAGCTACGCCAGAAGCTAGATCAAGCTCGTGGAGAATGTGAGGCGGCAGAGCGTGATGGCAATCTCGAGGTAGCCGCACGCCTACGCTATGGCACAATCCCAGAGCTAGAAAATAAGCTTGCAGAGTTATCTGAAAAAGCAAACTCCCAAAATCAAGAGCGTCTATTAAAGGAAGAGGTTTCTGAGGAGGAAATTGCTGAAGTAATTGCACGCTGGACAGGTATTCCTGTAAAGCGCCTGGTTGAAGCAGAGCGCGAAAAACTCCTACGGCTTGCAGATACATTACACGAGCGCGTAATAGGACAGGACGAGGCTGTTGAGGCTGTCGCTGATGCTGTAATGCGTGCACGTGCAGGCATTCAAAGTCAGAACCGACCTCTTGGCTCCTTCCTATTCCTTGGACCAACAGGCGTAGGTAAAACGGAGCTGGCAAAAACTCTGGCAGAGGCACTGTTTGACTCTGAGAGTCAGGTGGTTCGCATTGATATGTCAGAGTATATGGAAAAGCACACAGTATCACGTTTAGTTGGTGCACCTCCAGGATATGTAGGCTATGAGGAGGGAGGCCAACTAACTGAGGCTGTACGCCGCAAGCCATATTCTGTAGTTCTTCTTGACGAATTAGAGAAGGCACATCCTGATGTATTCAATATCTTGCTACAGGTATTGGATGATGGACGTTTAACAGACTCTCATGGAAGAACCGTAAGTTTCCGCAATACAATCATCATCATGACAAGCAATCTTGGCTCAAGCTATCTTCTTGATGCTATTGAAGCTGGTGGCATTACCGATAAGGTAAGAGAGCACGTAATGGCAGAATTAAAAGGTCATTTCCGCCCTGAATTTCTAAATCGACTTGATGAGCAGGTAATATTCACCCCATTGGGTCGTGATGAAATTGGTAAGATTGTAAAACTCCTATTAGGAGATTTGCAAAAGCGTTTGTCAGAGCGTGAGATTGAGCTTGAGGTAGCTCCAGCTGCAATTGAGGCAATCATCACAGGAGGATATGATCCTATATATGGTGCACGCCCATTAAAGCGCTACATCCAAAAGGTAATAGAAACTCCTCTTGCTCGTAAGTTGCTCAGTGGTGACATTATTAAGAGAATCACTGTAGATTATCGTAATGATGAATTTACATTTGAGTAACCTAAATGCAATAGTTAAATAGAAACAAAAAAGGCTTCCCCTTTCGGAGAAGCCTTTTTGAATTATTGAAGGGTTACTTCAATTAGTTCTGTGCAATAGCTGCAAGCTTAGTTAGTAGGTCAAACTTAGCCTTGAAGCGCTTATCTGCATCCTCAACCATCTTCTGAGCCATCTCTGGATCAAGTTTAGCAAGCTGCTTGAAGCGGTTTTCAACATTTGCCTGATCAGCAAACTCCTTGCTTGGAGCCTTGCTGTCGATTGTTAGAGGATTCTTACCAGCAGCAACATTGTCTGGGTTGAAGCGGTATAGTGGGAAGTGACCTGTCTCAACTGCTAGCTTCTGGTTATCCATACCTGTTGTCATGGAGATACCATGGTTAATGCAGTGTGAGTAAGCGATGATCAATGCTGGACCATCATAAGCCTCTGCCTCGTTGAATGCCTTAACTGTCTGCTCAGCATTTGCACCCATTGCAACCTGTGCAACGTAGATGTTGCCGTAGGTCATAGAGATCATGCCAAGATCCTTCTTCTGCTGTGGCTTACCGCCTGCAGCGAACTTAGCGATTGCGCCAAGTGGTGTTGACTTAGAAGCCTGACCTCCAGTGTTGGAGTAAACCTCTGTATCAAGAACAAGAACCTTAACATTCTTACCAGAAGCTAGAACGTGATCTAGACCGCCGTAGCCGATATCGTATGCCCAACCGTCACCACCGATGATCCAAACGCTCTTCTTAACTAGGTAGTCAGCAAGAGAAACTAGCTGACGGCATGTTGCGCAATCTGCACCTGCTAGAGCAGCCTTTAGCTTAGCTACGCGCTCACGCTGTGCCTCGATGCCTTCCTGTGTGCTCTGATCTGCGTCGCGGATCTCTGTTGCAAGAGCCTTAACCTCAGCTGGAGCCTGCTCAGAAGCGATTACCTGTGCGATTAGCTCTAGAGCGAAGCCCTGGAACTTCTCAACAGTCATGTACATACCTAGACCGAACTGTGCGTTATCCTCGAATAGGCTGTTACCCCATGCTGGGCCCTTACCATCTTCGCGTGTGCAATATGGTGTTGTAGGTAGGTTACCACCGTAGATTGATGAGCAGCCTGTTGCGTTAGCGATGATTGTGTGGTCACCGAATAGCTGAGTTACAAGCTTAACATATGGAGTCTCACCGCAGCCTGCGCAAGCGCCAGAGAATTCAAACAATGGGCGGCAGAGCTGTGAGCCCTTAACTGTGCCAACGTTTAGAGTTGCACGATTTGCCTCAGGTAGGTCTAGGAAGAACTTGAAGTTCTTAGCCTCTGGAGCACGTAAGTCAAGCTGCTTAACCATCTTGATAGCACCCTTAGCTGACATTGGGCAAGTGTGTACGCAAGCGCCACAGCCTGTGCAGTCCTCTGGAGCAACCTGAAGTGTGAACTTCAAGCCAGCGAAAGCAGGAGTCTTAGCGTCTGCAGACTTGAATGTCTCAGGAGCGTTCTCTAGCTTAGATGGGTCATAAACCTTACCACGGATAGCTGCGTGTGGGCAAACAAGTGAGCACTTCAAGCACTGAATACATACTGCTGGATCCCAAGAAGGAATCTGAGTAGCGATGTTGCGCTTCTCCCACTGTGTTGTAGATAGAGGCCATGTACCGTCCTCAGGAATTGCGCTAACTGGTAGAGCGTCACCGCGCTGTGCCATTAGCTCAGCTGTTACTTTCTTAACGAAATCAAGAGCTTCGTCTGCTACGATTGCTGGCATCTTGTATACGCCTGCAACCTGAGCTGGGTACTTAACCTCAACAACAGCGTCACGAGCTGCATCGATAGCATCCCAGTTCTTCTTAACAACCTCATCACCCTTCTTACCGTATGCCTTCTTAGCATACTTCTTTAGAAGCTCGATAGCCTCGTCCTCTGGGATGATGTCAGCAATCTTGAAGAATGCAGTCTGCATGATTGTGTTGATGCGGCCACCCATGCCCATCTTCTGAGCTAGAGTTACAGCATCTACAACGTAGAAGCGTAGCTTCTTGTCGATGATCTGCTGCTCGATCTCATCTGGTAGGTGGTTCCAAATCTCATCTGCTGAGTATGGGCTAGCAAGTAGGAATGTACCGCCAACCTTAGCATTTGAAAGCATATCATACTTTTCTACGAATGAGAAGTTGTGGCAAGCGATGAAGTCTGCGTTTGTGCAGAGGTATGGGCTCTGGATTGGCTCTGAACCGAAGCGTAGGTGAGAAACTGTGATACCACCAGCCTTCTTTGAGTCATATACGAAGTAACCCTGAGCATAGTTATCTGTTGCATCACCGATTAGCTTGATTGAGTTCTTGTTAGCACCAACAGTACCGTCAGAACCCAAACCGTAGAACATGCACTCCTTACGGCCAGCGTGTGATAGAACGTATGAAGGATCATAAGAGATGCTTGTGTGTGTTACATCGTCATTGATACCAACTGTGAAGTGATTCTTAGGAGCTGCAGCAGCTGCGTTGTCATAAACACCCTTAATCATAGCAGGTGTGAACTCCTTACCACCGATAGCATAACGACCAGCGATAACCTTTGGCCACTTGCTGATGAAGCCAGCTTCCATTGCCTCGCCGATTGCTGTGCGAACGTCTAGGTATAGAGGATCACCAAGAGCACCTGGCTCCTTAACGCGATCTAGAACTGTGATTGTCTTTGCTGTTGCAGGGATTACCTTAGCAAATGCCTCAACTGCGAATGGACGGTATAGGCGAACCTTGATTACACCAACCTTAGCACCATCCTTAACCATGTTAGAAACTGTCTCGTCGATAGCATCAACGCCAGAACCCATAGCAACGATTACGTGCTCAGCATCAGCAGCACCAACATAGTCAAATAGGTTGTACTTGCGGCCTGTCTTCTCGCCTAGCATATCCATGTACTTTTGAACGATAGCTGGAGTTGCATTGTAGTAAGGGTTGCAGGTCTCACGAGCCTGGAAGTATACGTCTGGGTTCTGTGCAGTACCACGCATTGTTGGGTGGTCTGGAGAAAGTGAACGGTCACGATGAGCGAATACTAGCTTATCGTCGATCATCTCGCGGATTGTCTCCTCTGGGATCTCATCGATCTTCTGAACTTCGTGTGAAGTACGGAAACCATCGAAGAAGTGTAGGAATGGGATGCGGCTCTCTAGTGTAGAAGCGTGTGCAACTAGAGCCATATCCATAACTTCCTGAACAGAAGCAGCAGCTAGCATTGCGAAACCTGTCTGACGGCAAGATAGAACGTCAGAGTGATCACCAAAGATTGATAGACCCTCATATGCTAGAGCACGAGCTGAAACATGGAAAACTGTTGGGATAAGCTCACCAGCAATCTTGTACATGTTAGGAATCATCAAAAGAAGACCCTGAGAAGCTGTAAATGTTGTAGTTAGAGCACCTGTTGCCAAAGCACCGTGTACTGCACCAGCAGCACCGCCCTCTGATTCCATTTCTACAACGTGTGGGATTGTACCCCAAATATTCTTACCGTTTCTTGATGCCCACTCGTCACACCACTCAGCCATTGGAGAGGAAGGTGTGATAGGATAGATGGCACAAACTTCACTGCACTTGAATGCAATTCTTGCGGCGGCTTCGTTACCGTCGACCATTATTTTATTAGCCATTTCTGTTTTACTCCTTAAAGCTGACAAGCCTGATTTTATATTTCTTTTGGCTTGTCATTTTGTTAGTTTTAGTTAAAAAATTAAGCCTTTGCGTTTTTGATATAATCTCGAACTGACTCTAGCTGACCTGCTGAGCCAAGAATTTCGTTTTTGCCAGCGATATACTTAGCATACTCAGCCATAAATTCTTTGCCTACTGGGCGTAGGTCAAAGTTTTCTGGGTGAGCATCAAAATATTCACGATGCACACGGCACCAGACGAGGCGTCCATCTGTATCGATATTTATTTTCGTAACGCCTTTTTTACCAGCAATTGCGATATCCTCCTCAGAAACTCCTTTTGCGCCAGGCAGCTTACCACCATGTGCATTGATGCGTGCAACCTCATCTTGGGGAACCGAGGATGAACCATGCATCACTAGTGGGAAGCGTGGAAGACGCTTAGCGATTTCATCAACCACTTCAAAATGTAAACCTTGATTGCCTGTAAACTTATATGCGCCATGACTGGTACCGATTGCACAAGCCAGGGAATCGCAGCCTGTACGTTTAACAAATTCCTCTACCTGAGCAGGGTCTGTCAGCTTTGCATCTGCCTCAGATACAGAGACATGCTCCTCTACTCCACCTAGCTTACCCAGCTCTGCTTCTACTACAACACCTTTTGCATGTGCAGCATCAACAACGCGCTTTGTTATGGCAATATTTTCTTCAAAATCCTTAGCTGATGCATCAATCATTACAGAGCTATAGAAGCCACTGTCAATACAGTCCATACATGTTTCTTCATCACCATGATCAAGATGCACAGCAAAAATAGCATTAGGGAAGATATCATCTGCAGCACGTATCATTGCCTCTAATAAATGCTTATCTGTATAGGCTCGTGCACCCTTGGAAATTTGTACAATGAACGGAGCATGACTATCCATGCAGCCCTTAAACAGGCCCATAATCTGCTCTGCATTATTTATATTGTATGCTCCAACAGCATACTTACCGTATGCATGCTCGAACAACAATTTTGTGGACACGATCATTGTATTTTCCTTACTATAAATCACTCATTTCCCGTTATCCTTATATAATAGACGCTAATAACGGAAACAACAACTAAAAATGGTATCAAAATTGGTGGATATAGTCAAGCACGGAAGCAACTTGAGACTCCTAAATAATCATCGATTCAGTGGTTAAGTAAAACTTTCAAAATAGAATCTATACTTCTTACGGTTCTTCACACCAGCGTAATATCTCTAGTTTGCCATCACTAATATATGCAATGCACCAAATTCGCACATCAATATTATTTACACGACCAACCGATGTAATTCGATAATATTCAGAATCAACCGAAATCATATTGCGGATTGATTCATCAAGTCCTTCTATTCTCTCAAAAAGATCCTCTACACTAGTAAATGGCTGAGGCTCACCATCCTCAATTAGCTCTCGCTCTTCAATAATTGCACGCGCAAGAATATCATCAACCTCAGGTAATGTGCGTAATACATCATAATCAGCAGACTGAATATTAATTTTACCATCACCATATGTAGTGAGCATATTTTCCAACCCTGCAATAACAATCTCATTAGTTTCACTAAATCGATTATAAGTAGACGAAAATCTATTCTTTTGAACATCTCCATCTAATGTTGCAGGGTCAAATACTCCTCCCGTAAGCAAGACTTCAGAAAATCCTTTTACAAGCAATAGCTCACGCACTGTATCAACAGGACCATTTTTGGCCTTATAAGGAGCCTCTAACTCACTATAATAATCCTCTGTTTCTGCACCTTTAGGATTTGAGGCATCGTCATCGTCCATCCAGTCAAGCACTGGATCTATAATTTTCTCCCAATACTCCTCTGGCACACCGATACTCTCAAGCAAACGCTCCCAATCTGACTCTGTAAGCTTGTTCACATTAATACGACCTGGCTCTGGAACAATATCAAGAATCACATATCCATCACCAATTGGTTCTACTAGCCCATTGATTGGCATTCCTTTTGCCAAAAGTGCAGCAGCCTC
The DNA here is from genome assembly GCA_017648065.1 of Kiritimatiellia bacterium. Classification (GTDB taxonomy): domain Bacteria; phylum Verrucomicrobiota; class Kiritimatiellia; order RFP12; family UBA3636; genus RGIG990. Next base: position 7,652 of record JAGCJJ010000066.1, read on the forward strand.
ATACCACCGATCCTCTTCATCATCTGCACTCATTGTTGCAGATGGAGAAATGCCTGTCTGTTTTTTCATTAGCATCTCTGCAATCGCAAAGCCAGATTCAGCATAAAAGCGACATTTTTGACGATCTCGAGCTGCACGCATATACATTTGCTCTATTTGTGCCTCAAAAGAAAATGACATCACAATCATCGAAAGCACAAATATTAAAACCAACACCAAAATCAATGCAGAGCCTGATTTCGACTTGCTTGAGGTGCGCATATTAGAAAGTTTTTTAAGTAGGGAGCCTTTTAATATCATTTGCTGACACCTCCCCCACCCGCAGGTGTACCTGAGCCACCACCACTGGAAGGTCGCTTACCTCCACCAGAAGAACTGCCACCACTTGAATTACCTTGGTTTATACCGGTTTCGCCCTTATTCCCACGGGATTGCTTTTTGCCATTAGAAGAATTTGATAAATTCCATGAAAGTTTTGCCATAGGAATATCTATTGTTCTGATATATTCCGTAGGCTCCTCTGTACTTCCTTTTTGCTGAATAGCAATAGTTATCTCAACCTTTGTTGGTATTCGATTACTCTCTGCCCACTCATCCAACCATTCTATCTCATCAAATGGTTCAAGTGTCTTTTGAGGATCTATCATGCGACAATTTAAGGAAACTACTTCGTCAGATAAAAGAACAGGTTCTACATCCTCCTCTGGGTCAAAATCATCATCAAGGCCTACAAGCTGCCATGCCTTAACATAAATACCCTGCTCTCCACTACTATTATCAACAAACAGCTCTACTCTATGAGCGGAACCCGCCCATGGTACATCCTCTCCAATCAATGAATTTCCGATTTTTACCCATGAAATCTTATCCTCAGCTTTAGGAGAATCATTACCATCATCCTCTATACTAAAGCCGTACTCATAGGAAGGTTCAGTGCCTTCTGGATAATATGCAGAACGAATCGCTTGAACAACTTGCTCCATCACAGCATCACCATGGTGGTTCCTATCAGCAATTATTTTTGATTGACGCCAAACCTCAACAGCTGTACTTAATGTTGTTGCTACAACGCCTGCCACAACACCAAGAATTGCCACTGCTAGCAGAACCTCAATTAGAGTAAAGCCTTTACGCAAATTATTCATTTGTTGAGCCCTCCTCATAATAGATATACTTAAGGAATTCTGCTTCTCTACCTAGCCCACCAGCACCTTGTTTAACAATAATATGAACGAGATAAATATCATCCTCATCCTCCTCTTCTTCTGCATCCTCATCACAGAAGCGCTCATATGTCCATCCATCTAATAATGAACTATCAGGATCTACAAGCAAATCCTCTACAGGATCTGATTTTATTACAAATGGATATTTAGCATCAGCAAGAGCAAGAACATTTGCTACACCCTGAGGAAAATCTGTCTTTCGAAAAGCCTCTAAGTTCATTGTAAGACACTGAAACAAACTAAATACACAAACACCTAAAATAACGGTAGCAAAAAGCACTTCTATAAGTGTCATACCGCT
>JAGCJJ010000067.1 GCA_017648065.1 Kiritimatiellia bacterium
CATAAAAAAAAGGCGCCCCGAAGGACGCCCTTTTTAGATTTTTTAGAACTCTGACCAATCTGGTTTTCTTTCAAGAACAGCCTTTAGCATTGCTGCTGGAGCCTTCTCTTCACGCTCATAGGTATAAACACCATTCTGCTCTTGCTCAACGTCTGTGAGCTGTGTATAGCAGTGACCAGCAATACCATCGTCTAAGCGCATAACCTCTGCCTGATCCTCAATGTACTTAGCAAACTCCTCTGGAGATGTGATGTTAATGCCGTTGTAACCCCAACCTGCAACATCAACTGCTTTTGGTACATACTTGAATCCACCCCACTCATCAACAAAATATGGGATTCCATTGTATGAAGTGCGGACAAACTTAGAATCCTGAACACCAAACTTACTTGGATCTTCCTTATCTGGATGAATCATATCTCTCAATGACTCTGGAGATGGCATGTAATAGTGTACAGAGAAGATTTCTGTATTATCAACATGAACATAACCACTTGAATCATGCCATGGACGTGTTGGATCAAGAGCCTTTGTCAGAGCACCAAGCTGCTTTACAAAGTTCTTATATGAATCTGTGTGCTTACCCCAGTCAAAAGCAGCAACATCAGAAGCCTCACTACCAACCCATACTGTCTCGTTAAGTGGAGTCCACATTACGATAGATGGATGAGAGAAATCGCGCTCAACGCAATCGCGCCACTCATTCATGAAATTAAACTGTGCCTCTGGAAGTTTCCAATCGCAGCCCCATGATGGATATTCTGCAGATGTGATATAACCAAGCTTATCTGCCCAATAGTGGAAGCGCTCCTCAAATACCTTCTGGTGTAGACGTGCACCATTGAAGCCAACAGCCATTGACATCTCAATGTCATGACGCAATGCTTCATCAGTTGGTGAAGTCCAAACGCCATCTGGATAGAAGCCCTGATCCAATACCCAGCGTAGGTAGATTGGCTTGTTATTTAGATAGAAGCGATTTCCACGAACATCAAACTTACGCATACCGAAGTATGACTCTACATAATCATACTCAGCACCTGCCTCGTCAACCATACGTAGCTCAACATCGTATAGATATGGGTCTACGATTGACCATAGGCGTGGGTTGTCTAGCTTAATTGTAACAGCAGCACCTGAAGCACACTCAACAGTTTGCTTAACTGTTTCCTCGCCCTTAATTGTGATTTCCAACTTCTTATTTACAGGAGTGATATAGTAGCTAGGAACAAATGTTACTGTACCATTATCAATATCTGTTGTAATTTTGCAATTCTTCAAACCAGACTCTGCCACAGCCTCAATCCATACTGTCTGCCAAATACCTGTGATACGAGTATAGCTGCAGCCACTAGAATGGTAGTTAAAGCTCTGCTTACCTCCACCCTGCTTGCCAGTGCGTAGAAAATCCTCTGCATGAAGCTTTAGAATATGTGTCTTACCTGGAGTAACAAAATTTGTTAAATCTACCTCAAAAGATGTTGAACCACCAACATGGTCAAAAATCTTTTGGTCATCAATGTAGATGTGTGCATAATAATCTACTGCACCAAAGTGTAGAATAATGCGCTTACCTGCCCACTCTGCTGGAATTGCTAGTTCTTTACGATAAAATACAGACTCGTGAAAATCTATATCTGCAATACCTGAAAGCTTTGTTTCTGGAGCAAATGGGACGATAATTGTTTTATCATAAAAATCATCATTCTTCCATTTCTCGCTAGATAAAGCACTGCGATTAGGATCGAAAGCAAAGCCCCATTCACCATTTAGGTTAACCCAAGATTGGGTTCTGCGGAATTGCATACGTGGATATTCTGGTTTTGGTTGCATAATATCACCTTATTTTTACTTAATTTTTTATTACTTTATATAAAAATCATCAATTCTTAATAATCAACTCGCATTGATTTAACTTTATTATATCACGGAGCAAGAAGATAATTCAACCTAAATTCAACAGAACCACCGAATTTAGGTTGATTAGCAAAAAACATCTTTATTATTTGAAATAAATCATAGACTCCCAAGAAATGGTATTTACTTCTCCATATGAAAGGGTCTTTTCATCACCCATAGCAGCATACTCAGCTGCAATATATTCTGCTGAAGAAATTATAGGACGCAGACGAACCTCATCTATACCTCCATAGAAATTTTGCGACCACTGATTGTTACCAATCCACATATCTGTTAAACCATCTAAATCCTTAATATCCCCAGAACTAACAGTTGCCATTTGTTTACCATTAATGTAGAGATTTAATCCACTATTCTTTTTAGGAACAAACGACAAAGCTATATGCCACCATTCTTTTGCATCAGGCAAAGACAAATTATTAAGATGATGATCTGTTTTCGTAGGCGTTGTTACCGTAATAGATGTTTGATTTACAATACGAAGAGAAATGAAATCTTTTTTACCAAAGATTGCTCGGCCATGCTGTGATCCACCATACACTTCCGGCTTAACCCAAGCCTCAACTGTAAAACCATTTTTCAATTCTGAATTAGGAAGTGTAGCTCCACCATACATGTATTCAGTTCCTACATTAGGGAAATATACAGCAGATCCAAACTTTCCATCTGTAACAGTTAGTCCTGATGTACCGACACAATCATAATCATTTATCTGATCCTCTGTGTTTACATCCTCTAAATGCCAAACACTGACGCAGTCAGACCAAACTTTTTCTTCTTCTAATGCTGCATTGCTTAAAATTCCACCATAGCGAACAGTTACAACTTTATTATCTGCAAAGTTTGGTACATTTACCCAAATTAGCGACTCTCCATTCTCATTCCATGTATCAATTTCATAAGGTAAAAGAATATTATCTTCTGTTACAAATTCAAACTGTTTTTCTTTTACATCTGCATAACGGAAACCAGAAATTTTTTCTTCAGAAATACGGAATAAAACAGGGACATTATTTGCAGGCACTCCATTATAATCTATCATTACATTAAATGCCTTGTACATTGTCTGCGGTCTATTCCATACACTGAGGTTTAATGAATTAAAACTAAAATCCTTAACCATTTGCTCCCCATCAATGTTTTGAGTCAAACGGACAAAACCAACGTATGTTCCCTCTACAAGAGCTATTTTTTTATTTAAAATGGAATTGATTGTTATTTCTCCCAAATCTACTTTAGAAAGTTTATCCATTGAACGACCATAGAATAAAGAGACATTTGTTGGACGCTCAACTCCCACCACATAAATTGAAAAAACACCCATTGTTTCAACAGAATCTGCTATTATTGATGCCTTTAGTTCTCCTGTGTATTCAACGGAACCAAATGAAATAAATGTATCTACAGCTTTTACAGAATCATATTCTGCTTTAATCCAATCACTTGAAGCAATACCATTATAGTAGCGAATCTCATCCATTGCACCAATATATGAATCACCCGTATTATTAACATATCCACCAAAGCACCATTTTTGAGGATTGCTATCAACTAATTGAACAGCATTAGTTGTAGAATAAATACTTTCTCCATCTGCATAAAGGTTAAGTAGTGTTCCTCCTGCAGAAAAAGCTAAATAGCCCCACTGATTAGGGATAAGTGCACCCAAATTATTATTTTCAACAGGTTGATGGACTTTCTGTGCTGCAACAGACAAATATTCTCCCTTCTCAACTAAAGCTAAATAACCAGGGGCATCCCACATTGACTTATTTGATGCTAAAATTATAGTTGCTTCCGGCGTACCGATGTTTGCATTACGAGAGTTAAACCATCCTGAGAATGTAAAATCTAAAGAACTGTTAAGAAGTTTTTTTGGATTTGTAAATTCAACACCTTTAGTTTTATCTGTTGGTTTATCCATATCTCCACCAACAACACCAGAAACATATCCTGAAACACCATTGGCAGAAACAGAGGTTGCATTACCTGTGGAATCATAAATTGTATCACCACCATGAAAAACAGCCACATATTTCGTCCATACATCCTGAGGATTTACACTTGGGATATTGCCAAGATCGCTTGGTAATACACCATAATGCATTGTGAAATATGTTTCTTCATTTACAAGTTCAGGAAGTTTAACCCAGATATATGAAACACCTTTAGTATTCCATTTTTCTATTTCATGTGGAATAATATTTCCTGAAGCATCACTAAAAACAATATCTTTACCACCCTCTGAGCAATGACCATATAAAAAGCCTTTAATAGTTTCTTCTGAAAGCTTTACTAGTACAGGGAAATCATTTAATGTTGATTTGACTGCATAACCTGATGTTGTCATTTTAAGATGTGCAAAAAACTTTGATTCATCTATAGTAGCACCTAAGCAAATATTCATAGCAAAAGCTGCAAGTAAAGATGTAATCACGAAACAATTCTTTTTCATTTAAGCCTCACATTTATAATATTAAATATATTTTACCAAAGGCATATACTATAGTCAACAAAGACAAATTAGACAAAATCACCATAGTAAAATAAAAAAAATGCTCTGTCTCGCTTTCACGAACAGAGCATTTTTCTAATTAAAAGTAAGCTAAAGCTTATTCAGCTGCGTTTTCAATAACGCTAACTACACGACCTTCTTTCTCGAACTTAACTACACCAGCAACAACTGTGAATAGTGTATCGTCACGACCACGCTCTACATTCTTACCAGGGTGGAACTTTGTACCACGCTGACGAACTAGAACCTCACCAGCCTTAACTGTCTGACCGCCATAACGCTTTACGCCAAGTCTCTGGCCTGGGCTGTTACGTCCATTAATACCTGTCTTTTTACGTGCCATTTTGAAACTCCGTTTCTTTTATAAATGATTAAGCAATTGACTTAACCGTAGCACGTGTCATTTCCTGACGGTGGCCAACCTTGCGATGATAGCCCTTGCGGCGCTTCTTCTTAAAGTTAACAACCTTCTTTCCACGATAGTGCTCGACTACGTTAAGAACTACAACAGCACCATCAACTAGTGGTGTGCCTACCTTCAACTGGGCGCCATCAGAAACAGCCAATACTGTCTTGATTTCAACGTCCTTACCAGCCTCTTCCTTGAGGCGTTCAATTTCTATTGTCTGACCAACTTCAACGCGATACTGCTTTCCGCCGGTTTCTATTACTGCATATGCTTCCATGAGGGTCTTCCTCTACTTTTCAAGTGGTTAAAGAGCAATCAATTTAACAAATTTTGAGGTATATTGTCAACACCTAATTTAATTTCTTTAAATTTTTTACTCTGCTTTTTGTAAATGCCCCTATATTTAGTGACAAATACTACTCCTATAGATAGTTTTTAATTTTTTCGACTACAGCCTCTGCCGTAAAGCCAAACTTTTGCTCTAGCACCTTATATGGAGCTGAAGCACCAAAATGATCTATTGTTATTGCTAAGCCGTCCTTACCAATATATCTTTCCCAACCAAAGGATGAAGCAGCCTCAATTACGATGCGCTTTGTACAAGCCTTTGGAAGAACTGATTCTTGATAAGCTTCGCTTTGCTTTTCAAACAATTCCCATGATGGCATGTTGACCACACGGACATTTTTGCCTACTGACTTGAGCTGCTCAAAAGCCTTTAGGGCTAACTGGACTTCGGAACCAGTTGCAATAATTATTGCATCAGGCTGCTTACCTTCCTCTGTCTGAGCAAGTGTGTAAGCACCCTTTTCGAGCATTTCTGGAGCTGGATAGATGGAGCGATCTAATGGCTCAAGATTTTGGCGTGTTACAAGGATTGCTGTTGGCCCCGTAGTATTACGAAGTGCAGCAAGCCATGCCTGTGCTGTCTCTGTAGGGTCAGCTGGGCGGATTACCACAGTATTAGGCATTGCCCTGAGGGAAGACAATTGCTCAATTGGCTCGTGGGTCGCACCATCCTCACCTACATAGAATGAGTCGTGTGAAAATAGATAAATTGCAGGTAGCTTGGAAATTGCAGCTACGCGCATTGCTGGGCGAACATAGTCAGCGAATACAAAGAAGGTTGCGCTATAAACATAGAAGCCGCCATAAGCAATCATTCCATTTTGAATTGCTGCCATAGCCAGCTCGCGCACACCAAAGTGTATGTTGCGTCCAGAAAAATCATTTGCTGAAATTGCAGAAGAGGAATCAATCCATGTTTTATTACTTGGAGCAAGGTCAGCTGAACCACCAACAAATGTTGGGATTGCTGCTGCCAATGCTTGGATTACATTACCTGAAGAAGCACGTGTAGCTACTGCCTTTTCAAATGTTGGTAAAGCAATCTGCTCTGGAATTGAATAATTGCCCTTTAGAGCATCAATCAAATACTGCTCTTCTGCTGTAAATGTTTGTGAAGCAAGATTGCGCTCCCATGCCTTTGCTACACGTGTAATTGCAATTGCCTTACGACGTGTAAGTGCATAAGCCTCCTCTGAAACCCAAAAATCCTCTGCTGGGATTCCAAGTGCTTGCTTAGTAAGAGCTACTTCCTCTGCTCCAAGTGGCTCACCATGTACCTTTGGAGAGCCAGCCTTATTTGGGCTGCCTTTACCAATTGTTGTTTTGCAAATAATCAATACTGGCTTATCTACTACCTTGCGAGCGCGACGAATTGTGGAATTAATCTGCTCGTAATCATGGCCATCAATTTGGAATACGCGCCAGCCATAAGCCTTAAAGCGAGCTGCTGTATCATCTGTAAATGTGCAATCTGTATTGCCTTCAATTGAAATTTTGTTACTATCGTAGAATGCAATCAGTTTATTGAGCTTTAGGTTTCCTGCAAGAGAGGCTGCCTCGTGGCTGATGCCTTCCATCATATCACCATCGCCCATGAAAACATATGTATAGTTGTCAATTATTGTGCGAGCTGAATTATTTAGGCGAGTAGCTGCCATGCGCTCTGAAATTGCCAAACCTACAGCATTTGCAAAACCCTGACCTAATGGACCTGTTGTTACTTCAACACCATCTGTCTCTCCTAACTCTGGATGACCTGGTGTAACTGAGCCATACTGACGGAAATTCTTTAAATCATCCAATGTTACTTTGTAACCAAAAAGATGAAGCAAGCTATAAAGCATTGCAGAACCATGACCACCGGAAAGAACAAAGCGATCACGATTTACCCACTTGCTTACTTTTGGTGTAACATTCAAATACTGTAACCAAAGTACAGAAGCAACATCTGCCATACCCAGAGGTAAACCAGGATGGCCAGAATTTGCCTTCTGAATTGCATCAATTGATAAGCCACGAACTATATTGGCTATTGTCTTAAAATCATTTGAGTTAAATCTTGCCATTTCAAAACCCTTTTTCTTATAGTGTATTGAAGTTAAACAGATTAAAATTACTTAATTTTGTACCCAGCCTGTTGACGGCGCTGACGGCGCTTTTTCATCGCAGACATTGAAGTCTCACCTGTAGGAACAGGCTTGCGACTTGCTGGCTTCTTTGCAGCAGACTTTTGCTTTGAAGAATTCTTTTGTTGCTCAGCCTCTGCCTTACTTCCACTGCGTGCACGGAATTGGATGTACACGATTACGCCTTCAAGACCAAACTTCTCGCGCAAGCTGTTTACCAAATAAGACTTGTAGCTGGCAGGTACACGCTTTGGATCATTTACAAATACGCGAATACCAATTGGGTTCTTACCTACCTGAACGCAATAGTACATACGCATACGCTTACCATCCTTAGAAGGAGGAGGTGTGCGATTGTATGCCTCCTCCATTACGCGGTTAAGAATACCGGTAGGAAGAGTAGCCATGCTCTGTGAAGCAACATAGTCAATTGCACCAATTACGCTATTAACATTAAAGCCTGATTTTGCAGACATAAATACAACTGGGCAGTATGCCATAAATGGCAGACCCTGCCACAAGGTTTGAGAATATTCCTTCTCTTTAACTGTGGACAGATCCCATTTATTAACTACAACTACGCAGCCCTTACCCTGCTCTACAATTTCACTTGCAAGCTGCTTATCAAGCAAACCAACACCGCGCTCAACATCAATCATGAGCACAACAATATCAGCGCGCTCAATACTCTCCTGCATACGATAGCGGCTGTAACGCTCAACAGCAGTATCTACGCGTGCTTCACGGCGTGAACCTGCAGTATCAATCAATGTATAGCGGCGGCCCTCCACTGCGAATGGAACATCAATACTATCGCGGGTAGTACCAGGAATATCAGAAACTAGCACGCGCTCTGCATGCAAAAGCTTATTAACAAAAGAAGATTTACCAGCATTTGGTCGGCCAACAATTGCTACGCAAAGACCATCATCCTTCTTTGCTTCTTCCTCAGAAACAACAGGGAAATCTTTAGTAAGATTATCCATCAGCTTTGCAAAGCCACGACCATGCAATGCGGAGATTGGATATACAGGGAAGCCTAGCTGAATAAAATCAGCATCGCCCAAATCAAATTCTTCTGTATCAGCTTTATTTGCTGCTACGTAAACTGTGATTCCTGAGCGATAAAGTATGCCTGCAACCTCCTTATCCATAGGTGTAATACCCTGTTGGATATCTACAACAAAAATTGCTATTTTTGCATCTTTAAGTGCAGCCTCTGCCTGAACACGAATACCAGCATCAATTTTATCATGAATTGTTTCATTATCAACATTCATGATACCTCCGGTATCGATCAGGGTAAAGCGCTTATCCTGCCATGAAACCTCGCGCATTAGGCGGTCACGTGTAACACCTGCCTCGCAATGCACGATAGCAATGCGCTTACCTGCTATGCGATTAAACACAGCAGATTTACCCACATTAGGGCGTCCTACGATTGCCACGACTGGCAGTTCTTTTACTTGATTTTCTTCTGTCATAAATTCTTTAGTTTTTAAGCTGGCTATACCAGCAATGCCGCCTGCTATAAAATTAAGCAGTCAGAGTTGCAGCTGCTTTACGAAGGCGAGCAACTGTACGCTCCTTACCTACAAGCACTAGTAACTCAAACAAGCCAGGTCCCTCTGTAATACCGGACACTGCCACGCGAATTGGATGAACCACAGGGCCCATACCACCTAGCTCCTCGCTCTTTGCACGAACGATTGCTTCTGTAGCTTCCTCTGTGAAATCCTCAAGAGCCTCAAAGCGATTTGCCATTTCCTCCAATAGCTCGCGTACACCAGGCTGCTTCAAGCGCTTTGTTACTGCTGCCTCATCAAAAGGATATTCCTCTGTGAAGAAGTAAATGCAGTTACCAGGAAGCTCTGTATAAACCTTTGTACGTGGTTGAACTGGGCCAATCACTGCATCAAGAGAGCCATTTAGAGGCTGCTCTGGAAGACCTGCTGCCTTTAGACGAGCAACTAGCTCTGCCTTGAACTGCTCCTTTGGCTGCTTTGCAATATATTCGCCATTCATCCAGCGAAGCTTCTTCATATCAAAACGAGATGGGCTTGACTTACAACGCTCCAAAGAGAATGCCTCAATCATTTCCTCACGAGTCATTACCTCACGATCATCGCCAGGAGCCCAACCAAGCAGAAGCAAGAAATTAAATAGTGTCTCAGGAAGATAGCCCTGCTCTCTGAATTCACCAACAAATGCAGCACCATCGCGCTTTGAATATGGCTTACCCATGTTGTTTACAATCATTGGCAAGTGAGCATACTGAGGTGGTGTATAGCCTAATGCCTTAAATAGCTCAATGTGTTTGAAAGTATTTTCCACATGATCATCACCACGAATTACCAAAGTAATGTTTTGAAGCATATCATCAACAACATTTGCCAAGTGGAAAACAGGAGAACCATCAGAACGAACAATAACAAAATCCTGAGTATCTTCTGCCTTTTTCTTCATGCGACCCTTAACAAGGTCCTCAAACTCTATGCGGCCTTCCTTTGGCATACGAAATACAATACAGCCAGCCTTAGGACCTTCTGTCTCTTTGTATGCATAGCCTTCAGCAAGAAGCTTTTCTGCTGCTTCAAGGTGCTTCTGAACATTATGAGTCTGATAAACTACTGGCTCATCAAAGTCCAGACCTAGCCACTCCATGCACTCTAGCAATGTTTGGATTGCCTCTGGAGTTGAACGCTCTAAGTCAGTATCTTCTACGCGTAGAAGGAATTTGCCGCCTACATGGCGAGCATATAGCCAGTTAAAAATTGCTGCTCTGATATTACCAATATGCACCTTACCAGTTGGGGATGGTGCGAAACGAACTCTTACTTGATCCATAAAAAACTTTCTCTAATAATAAGTATAGTTTTTGTTACAAAAAATTTAGCAGTAAATTATACAAAATAGGGGTATTTTTTTCAATAAAAAAGAAATAAATAAAAAATATGCTTGCATTTATGAAAATCATTTGATAAATTATAGGGAAATTTTTCGAAACGCGGGTGTTGCTTAACGGTAAAGCCCCAGCCTTCCAAGCTGGTCACGTGGGTCCGACTCCCATCACCCGCTCCATTCTCTTCAAAGTAAGAGATTACACATTTTCATAAGAATGCTTATTGCGCGAGCAATGAGCATTTTTGTTTTTATGGAAAATTACTATTGACAGAAACAAATTGATTGACTTCCTGTTTCTATTTATAGTAACATATGCCGCCAATAAGGACTTTATAAATATGAATACAGAAATCCCATACAAAATTTATCTTCAAGAAAATGAGCTTCCTAAGGCTTGGTACAACCTACGTGCTGACATGATTAATAAACCAGCTCCTCTTCTTAACCCAACAACAAAACAGCCTTCTACAGTCGATGAACTATCTCAGGTATTCTGTAAAGAACTAGCTGCTCAAGAGTTAGATGATGTAAATCCATATATTGAAATTCCTGAACCTATCAGAAATTTCTACAAGATGTATCGCCCTGCTCCACTTATTCGTGCATATTTCCTCGAAAAAGCACTTAATACTCCTGCTCATATATACTACAAATTTGAAGGAAACAATACCTCAGGAAGCCACAAGCTAAATTCAGCAATTGCACAAGCTTTCTATGCAAAACAAGAAGGTCTAAAAGGCGTATCAACAGAAACTGGTGCAGGACAATGGGGCACCGCACTATCTATGGCATCTGCATTTTTCGGAATTGATTGTCGCGTATTTATGGTGAAATGCTCCTATGAGCAAAAACCTCATCGCCGCGAAGTAATGCATACATATGGGGCAAAGGTTACTCCATCCCCATCTATGGATACCGAAATTGGAAGACGTATTCTTGAAGAACATCCTGGAACTAGTGGATCATTAGGCTGCGCTATATCAGAAGCTGTTGAATTTGCGTTAAATAACCCGGGTTACAAGTATGCTTTAGGTTCTGTACTAAACCAAGTACTCTTACACCAGTCTATCATCGGACTTGAAACTATGACTGCACTTGACAAGTATAACATCAAACCAGATGTTATCATCGGTTGTGCAGGTGGCGGTTCAAATCTAGGTGGTTTGATTTCTCCATTCGTTGGAAGAAAATTAAAAGGTGAACTAGATTGCAGGTTTGTTGCAGTTGAACCAGCATCATGTCCAAGCCTAACACGTGGAAAGTATGTATATGACTATTGCGATACTGGCCGTGTTTGCCCATTACAAAAAATGTATACTCTTGGCTCTGGCTTTATTCCTTCTGCCAGCCATTCAGGAGGATTAAGATACCATGGTATGAGCTCTGTACTTTCTCAACTATATGATGAC
>JAGCJJ010000068.1 GCA_017648065.1 Kiritimatiellia bacterium
CAGATGTACTTAGGTGGCTAAGAATTACCTCACGCTTTGTAAAATCCTTCTTTTGAAAACCAAGATCTGTGATACAGTTTCCCATCAAAGTTTTTTGGTCATCAGAATCAAGAATTGTAAAATCTCTCTCGTAGCCAAGCATTTGTGCATTTATTCTTAGCATACGATTTGCAATACTATGAAAGGTTCCACCCCACATTCTATAGGTTGAGCCAGGCAATACTTCCTCAACACGAGTAAGCATTTCCCTTGCAGCCTTATTAGTAAATGTCAATAGGAGTAAATCCTCTTGACGAAATCCACGCTCCAAAAGATGTACAACACGATATACAAGGGTACGTGTTTTTCCTGTACCTGCAGCTGCAAGTACAAGCAAAGGACCATCGGGAGCTGTTGCTGCTTCAAATTGCTCTTTATTTAATAGCTTGGATAAATCAGTCATAGTAATGTGCAAAAATAAATGTATAAAAAGACAAAAGGGCTACAAATGTAACCCTTGAATAATTGCAGAGTAAGAGACATATTTCCCCTACTCTGCGAAAAGAAAATTAAGCCTTTAGCCAAATATCTGACTGTGCATCAATCTTTGCACAACCATCCTCAATACGCTTTGCAAGCATTGATGGTGAATTTGCAAAGCAAGGATCAATTTCTATTTTGATGATTGGATAACCATCCTTATCAAAAGGAACATTGATACCAGCCTTTTCTAACCACCAAGCCCACTTGCGAGATAAATCTGCCTTGCAAGAAGCTGGAGAATCAGAACCCTCTGCATTCTTTACAGGAGAAAATTCAAGTGTGCGGTCAAATGCAAGATTTACACTTACCTTTGCATCCATCAAAGCATCGAAAATAAACTTCTCAAACTTAAATGCATTTGGAGCATCTGGTTTAACTGTTTCACCTGCCTCATTAACAAAAGGAACCTTCTTATGAGCAACATGAATTGGCAAACCAGCATGTGCCTCACGTACTAAGAAATCTACGGAGAACATATGGATAGCAACGCTACCAAACTTATACTTTAGCTCACCATCCTCTGTGCGCTCATTCTTCTGCTCTGGAGTAAATTCTGTATATTCAACAATCTGAGATTTACCATCGCGAACAACAACAACACCAAGGCCCTCATTAGGATCACGCTTTGCACAAACCTTAATTGAAATTTCAGATAGATTTCTTGTGTGATAACCAATAAATGCAGGATCACAAATTTCTACCATTGGATTATCAACCTGGAAATAGAAGATAGAAGTTAAACCACGCTTCTGAATGTCAGCAAGTGCACCGCTCTTCTCCAATGCTAGAAGTGTACCACCATGGCCATCTGGGCTCATAAAAATGTGGTCTTTTGCATCCATAACAATTTTGCCATCAGGTGTCAGTGCTGGCCACATAGACTGAACGAAGAAGAATACATTTTCTGGCTTTAGACCAAAGTAATTATTTGCTGCAAAAAATTCGCGTGTGGCAGCGTCATTACCCTGGCTGGTCATGATATAGAATGGAACTGTTGTTTCCCACTCCTGCTCAAGTGCAAGAATCTTACGAGCATGGAAATAGAAAAGTGACTCATTGCTCAAAGGACCAACTGGGTAGCAACCCTTAGGACCATCATAGCCAAGGCGTGTTCCCTGACCACCAGCAACCATAAGCACACCAACCTTGCCACTGCGTAGCTCAAGTGTACCTGCGCGATATGCTGCCTCATAAGCTTCACCTTCCAGCTCAGCAACTGGAGCAGGAATCATTTCACCCTGTTCGCCTGCTTCATTTTTTGCTGAAAGCAAATTCTTTGTCATTGTAATTGATTTAAAATCCAGTGTAGCAATCTGAGCTAATAGAGCCTCTTGCTGAGCTACATCCAAATCACCCCAAAAATTAAGAACATGAGCTTGGTCATTTGCTTCTAGTAAAGCTTTTGCTTCTTCAAAATTCATATATATCTCCAATAATGATAAAATAACACTTAAAACTTACCTAATTATAACAAAAATGAAAATATGCAACAAGGCAAATAATAGGCACATCAATACAAAAATTGGTAAATATAGATGCTAAGCAACTTTAATATTTATTATTTTGTTTTATCAACTTTTGTTGCAGCAAGACGAAAACCTAGTGTATCATCACTGAATGAACTTGGATCACTATGTCTTGTTGAAACAAAACATCCATCAGATCCATTATACCAACTTCCTCCTCTTCTTACTGGTAAATATCCCTCTCTGGTAGAAGTCCATTCCCAAACATTACCATGCATATCGTAAAGGCCCCAGATATTTGGTTTTTTCATACCAACAGGCTGCGATCCTGTTGCACTTGTTTCCTTACACCAACCCATTTCATCAAGCGTACCTACAACACCTTCTGATACATATCCAAAATCACCATTACTGCCTGCCTTACAAGCATACTCCCACTCTTCTTCAGTAGGCAAACGAAAAACCAAACCAGAATTCTTTATCTGTTCATTTTTATTTAATTTTTCAATAAATTGAACACACTTATCCCACGATACTCGCTCAACAGGGCGATTGTCTGCCACAAACCTAGCTGGATTATATTCCATTATTGCAATCCATAACTCTTGTGTAACTTCATATTTACACATTAAATAATCTTTTTCTGGTATTTGAACCATATTCAAAACCAATTGTGAAATTATCTTTGAAATACGTTCTTCTGATAGTTTAATTTGTTTTGTATAAATATTATTTACTGAACTATGAGGAGGTCTGGATAACATTCCAAAATCATTATCTTTTTTGATACTTAATGATGGTTGTATACTACATACAACTTGAGTTATTTTTCTAGAAGTTTCTTCTTTTAACAAATCAATACGAAATTCTTTTTTTGCATCCTCTATAACTCCACATTTTTCTTTAGGCATAAAATCATTTAACCTGTTTAAATGAGATAATGGCAATGGATAATGATCACAAGAACGCTTGAAATGTGAAAGTAAACAATGTCTTTCAATTACTACATTACCACATTTATCAAGAAATTCAACTTTAACTTGATAGCCACTTAAATCAGGAAAATTATGATTAGATATAACACGCTCAACTGCTTTATATTCATTATTTCCAAATATAAATTCTTCACCAGCAATAATTACAGATTTAGGTTTTTCAAAATTTGAAAATTTATTATTAAGATTTAAATTTTTAAGTTTTTTGATTGTTCTTTTTTTCCATTTGTTATATTCAGAATCATTAACAGATAATCTTAAAACAAATTGAGCAGATAATGAATATGGATCAAAAACAATATTTGGCGTTCCATCTGGTCGAGTATCAAGCTCAACTTGTAATAATTTATCTAATGAAGAATAATACTCTTTACATATCTCTTGATAAGTGTCAGTAACATTTTTTGCTTGAGAAATTACTGGAGCAAATATGCTATCTTGAGAATATATATTAGAAGAGATAAGCAAACTAAAAATTATGTTTATAAAACCATTATTCTTCATTTTATTAATTCCTATTTTTTAGAAGCCACCAAATAATAATCCAGAGAATGTGCTTAATGTATTCGCCTCTCGCATATCATCAAGCATTTCACGAACATCTGTCACAGCTCCATTCACATTACTATATAACTCATCATCCTCTGATAATAGTTTTCCTAAAGTACCCTCTCCTTCAACTAATCGATCTGATACTACACGTAAATTTTCAACCGTTACCATTAGATTCGTATACATCGCATCATTATCCATCAATAGTTTTCCCATTGTTCCTTGACCCTGTTCAAGTCTGGATGTAATTTTACTTAAATCATCAATCGCAGTATTTAAATTTTCATATATTTGGTCATCTGATGACAATAATTTTCCTATTGTTCCTTCTCCATTTTCAATTCTAGTAATAATTTTCTCTATACCAGAAATTGAAGAATTTAAACTACGATATAGTTCATCATCTGTAGATAACAATTTACCTAATGTTCCTTCTCCATTATTCAATCGTTTAGTTATATCAGCTACATCTTTAGAGAAAGATTCGAAATTTGCAAGTGTTTCAAGAAATTCGCGTAATTTCGCTACAGCAATTGTTGCATCATTCATTAAATCGGCTGGCTTATCGCCAACTAATTGAGTAATATCATTTACAATTGTTTTGGTTTTTGTTCCCTCATTAATTACTAACTGTCGACCACCAAGAATAGATGTGGCTACAACTGTTATTTTATAATCCTCATAAAAAATAACTGGAGCATCTAATTCTGCGCGTACATGCACACCATCTACATTATAAAAAACCTCTGTCACTGCTCCAACTGTTGTGCCTTTAGCAATTACAGGATCATTTTTACGTAATCCCATAACATCATTCATTACCACCTCTATTTTTGTTTTAGAATTCTTAAAAACAGAGCCTCTTGAAAGAACAATAGTAAATATTGCTAAACCAACAAACATTAGGACAACAAATAATCCTACAATAAATTCCAATTTAAGTTCTGAATTCTTTTTACTCATAATTTTATATCTCCTTTTCCCAACTTCCGCGCTTAGTTATATATTGTGCATCTAAGAATGCCTGTATCTCTGGTATTTCTGATTTAATAAATTCTTGTGGTGTAGATGTTGCCAAAAGATGAGAAGAATGAAGCATTCCAATTCTATCAGCAATAGTTAAAGCACTATGCATGTCATGCGTAACGACAACACTTGTCACTCCTAATTTTTGTGAAAGACTTACAATAAGTTCATCTATTTTTCTAGATGTTACTGGATCAAGTCCAGAGGTTGGCTCATCATAAAGCAATATTTCTGGCTCTGTAACAATTGCACGCGCTAAGCCTGCGCGCTTTTGCATACCTCCCGACAAATTGGCAGGATATGCATCAATTGCATGTAAAAGTTCAACCTTTGATAATGCATCACGCACTCTTTCATCAATTTCTTTTTCCGATAAATTTGTTTGCTCACGGAGAGGCAATGCTACATTATCATAAACTGTCATCCATGCTAATAAAGCAGCACTTTGAAATAGATATCCAAATTTTGAACGTAGTTTTAATAGTTCAGAATTATTAGCCTCATTGATACATGAGCCATCAATCCAAACCTTACCGCTCGTAGGAGCAAGCAATCGTATCATAAGCTTTAATGATACACTCTTACCTGTACCTGATGGTCCTACAATACAAAAAACTTCGCCTTTTTTTATTTCGTAAGACACATTATCTAATATGGTTCGAGAACCAAAGCTTTTAGTTACATTTTCAAATCTTATCATCAGTAGAACAACCTTGTAACAAAATAGCCAACAATCAAAATAAGTAGGAAGCAAGTAACAACACAACGACGAGTTGCCTTACCCACACCAACAGCACCATGGCTTGTCGAAAAGCCTTCATAACAAGCAACAGTTACAATTATTATACCAAATAACAATGCCTTGAACATACCAACTAAGAATGGCCGTAAAGTGGCAAAATCAAAGGCATTTTGCCAATACACCGTAAATGGAACAGATAACTGTGTAAATCCTACTACTGCACCACCTACCAATGCTAACACACAAGTGTAGAATGAAAGCATTGGCACAGTAAACATCATTGCAACCATACGTGGCATAACAAGAAAACGTAATGGGTCAATAGACATTATCTCTAATGCTGCTATTTCTTCATTTACCATCATAGTGCCAATTTGAGCAGCCATAGCAGCACCAACACATGCAGCAAGAACTAGTCCACTCATAAATGGACCCATCTCACGAAGCACAGAAGCCATAACTGCTGAACCTATTAGATTTTCTTGATTAAAACGGCGAAGCTCAATTCCTAACTGAAGAGCTAAAATCATACCTATAAAAAAAGCAACCAATGTAACAACAGGAAGACTCTTGATAGCACAGCTATAAATCTGTGAAATAACTTCCTTGCGTTCACGCCTATTAACAAGACCACGCATCCCGACAAATGCACCAATGCAAATTGCTGAAGCTCTACCGACCTCAGCTGTCATATTTAAAATATATCTGCCTAATTTACCAATATAAGTTGTTGGTTCAGGCTTAAAAGTTGGTTCTCTAATAATCATACTGAAAAATTAATCTCCAAAAAACCATAAAAACCGCGTGCTGGATTTATCTCCATCATATTTCTTTCCAAAAAGCCCATATAGAATTGACCATTCTATTTTATCTCCATCACGTCTTCTATTAAAGAAAGGAAAAATATGAGTTCTACTATAATTATTACCATACCCACGAGTATAAAGGCCCCACAAAAACTCATGGTCCGTACGATTTAATTCTTTATCATTTCCATATGTATAAAGTGTAAAAAATTCTAATATATTTCTTGATAAAACTCCAGAACGTTTACTAAATGTTAAATCCGGTATTTTTATATATTTTTCATTTAAATCTTTTCGCGAAGAATATAATGGCCAAATTCTCATATAGTCTTCAATAAGTACTTCATCAGATTCCTTATTATTATTTTTGAAAATTCTTGAAGAATAATAAAATGGATTTATAGAAAAAGAACTTTCTGTTCTATTACTGCGATTTGCCTCTCTAATATTAATAAACGGCCATAAATACCATTTTGTATCTAATTTTCCACCATCATCCCATTGATGTATGTAAAATGGAATAAAGTTTCGTTTGTGAAATTCTTGGTTATCCCAAATCTGAAATAATGGCCATGGAAAACTTAAACTACGATATGTTGGGGTAGCTCCTCTGCCATATGCAAAACTAAAAAATGGAGGCAATACAAGAAAACGCTCTTCATTTTCTGTATCTACATGTCCTGCTATTGGGAATAACATCCATGAGCTGCCAGGGTTACGTCCATAATAAGTTGCAGAGTTCCATATTGGCCAAAGTATAAAATGAGAATCTAATTTATCTTTACGATGCGATTCACCATAAAATGGAAATACTCGAAAAGATGACATATCACGACCTTCTGTTTTACTATAAATTGGCCAAAACACACTCGTTGTTGTTTGTGTTCCATGTTTGTGTTTCATCCATAGAGGCCACATAGCAAATGAAATCTCATCAAAATACATTTCTTTTATAGTTCCATAAAATGGGAAGAAAGCAGCATATTCTTCATTTGTTTTAGCAGTTCCCCAAAAGAAGAAAGGAAAAAGCCAATGACGATTTCGTGAGGCATTATCAGTAGTATTAAAATCAGTCCAAAACCAAAATAGAAAACGGGAAGATTTATAATCGCCACGTACATTTTCAGAATAAATCGGCCAAAGAATTTCTTTTGCAGAAGCATTTTCTTTTGGTGAATATACTGATGAATATAGAAATGGGCGATATGAAGTACGAACAGCACCATTAATCGTCTCTACTTTTTCATAAAAAGGGCCAAATTTTTCTACGCTTGTGATTTTGCGTCCTGCATTTCCAGAATCATATAGTAAATGTGCGTCACGAACTCTACCAGTTGGGGCAGATGCACAACCGACAGATGTGACTAGTAATAATATTAAATTGATAAAATAAAAAGCAAAATGTTTAATCAAGAAATCCTCATAAAATTTATTTTAGTTAACTAAACTATTTTTATTTTATCATTTTCTGCACAGCTCTTTCAACAAGAATTTTCTGTACACAGATGTAAACTATTTTCAATGACATTAATATGAACTAATAGACAAGAATGAGATTGTGTAGAATGTCAGAAAACCACGAAAAGCATAATAGAACAAAACAATTTGTCATCATTGTTTCCTATATTCCCCATACACTGTATAACCAGTTATCACACATCATTCAACTGCCGTTTTAGGATAAAACAGTGCTAATTGCTTTACATATCGTACATAGTTGGATCTTTTTTCGGTGGTGTAAAGTGAGCTACACCTCCTTGATCGCGATCTGTTGGTGCAAAAAAATCACCCTTTGATAATATTTCATCTAGCTCAGCATTTGCCCCAGCTTCTCCTTCACCAGCTGCGATTCTTGCTAATGCTTCCTTTACATCTTTATTTAATCCAAGCCCACTGGCTTCAGAAAATTCTTTCATCACGGCTGCTGCTTGCTCAGGATTAGAAGCATCACTAATTGAATCTAATTTATCTCCAAATGCTTCAACTGCTGCTTGCATACGAGCATCGTCTATTGGTGAATCTCCATACTCATCAGATGCATCTACTCCTGACCCTATTGATATACGAGATACTTCCTTGGATAACACCGTGCCACAATGTGGACAATTTGGTATTGTTTCTGTATTCACTCTACGAGAAAAGAAATCCATTAACAAATTACATTTAGGACAATAAAATTCGTATATTGGCATGGTGTTAACCTTATATTACAATTAGTAAATCTTTGTTGGTTATTTTTTTACAAAGAGAAGAATATTAAACATTCTTCTTGCCTTCTCCCATAATTTTCTTATGAATGAAAATATAACCTACAACCAAAATAACCAATGCTAATAAAATCCAAATATAATTATCGTGAATTAAGCTCTTGCCTTTTTCTACCATCTCTGGATATGACATATCGCCTGTAGCACAACCAAATCCATATCCGATAAATAAAAGAATCAAGCCCCAAATTCCAGCACCAAGTGCTGTAAAAAATGTAAAGCGTTTGAAATTCATTTTTGCTAAACCAGCTGGTATGGAAATAAGCTGACGGATTGCCGGTATTAGTCGGCAAACAAATGTAGTAATGTCGCCATGCTCTCTGAAGACTTCCTCTGCTCTATCTAAAGCCTGCTCTTTTAGGAAAAAATACTTTCCATATTTATGTAAGAATGGACGACCTAGCTTTAATCCTAGATAATAATTTACATAGGCACCTAAAATTGAACCTGCTGTACCTGAAACAAAAGCAAGAAACATATCTAAAATTGCATTTCCTGTTGTTAGCTCTCCTCTATAAGCAAGAAAACCTGCAGGTATCATTACTACCTCACTTGGAAATGGAATAAATGAGCTTTCAACAGCCATTAAAAGAAATATTATTACAAATCCCCATGTAGGAGCAAATGCTGCTACTGCCTCAATATTCTCTGCGATTATTTCAGTCATATTGTATCCCTTTTATTTTGTCTCAAAGAATTGAGCCATTGTTTCTAAATTCTTTACATTGATCTCTCGGCTCGCAAGAGAAGTAAATTCCAATCCTCCAAATTTTTCTCTGTCTGGGAAAATAATAGTGGATGGGTCATTATAAATTGGAGCAACCTCGTTAACTAATTCTAAAGCTAAATCACAATTAACAGGACGAGCAGTTTCTCCATAAATTCTCACAAAATTATCGTGATAAATTTTCTGTAGATATTCCTCTTCAAGTTGAAGTGGTGTAATCTCTCCTCTGTCATTATCTACAAATCTGAATGGAGCTTTTGCTTCAAGATAATTTCGAGGCAGATTGATTATATTTCCAAAGCAATGCTGGTATTCATCAAGACTCTCACTTGAATGCCAATTGTTACAGTCAGAGCCAAACAAAATTCTGTCGCTATATTTTATAAAAAATTCGCGAGCTGTGGCAGGGTCTTTATTTAAGTCAAAAAATTCTTCACATGCAGGAACAATATCAAGGCAAACATTTGGATAGCGGTCAAGGAATGCACTTAGTTGCTCTAGCTCTGCTCCCCAAAAATAAAAATGCGCAAGAGTTATTTTAAGCATTGGATGCTTTTCAAGCATTTGCTCTAACTCATCACGGAGTTGTGGCATGGTGACAAATGAAGAATCAAAGTGTGGTGGTTGCTTTACTCCATTTGAATCAACCGACTCTTCCCACATTTCATGTGGATCACCTGTGTGGAGCACAAGAGGAAAATCATACTCTATAACAAATTGAAGAAATGGCTCATAGCGAGAGTCATTTAATCCATATCCAAGCTGTCGGCGAAATATTGGCTTTCCATCTAGCAATTTAATTCCGTCAAAGCCTGCTGCATAAGCAACCTTTGCTTGGCGCAATAATTCTTCTTCAGGAGAAAGGCCAGTATTAAATACATGCATCAAATTTGCATTTACATAAACCTGACGCTCTGGCGCAAACTGTTTATTCAGTTTTGCTTTGCAATAAAGAGCCTTTGCATTTATTGCTAAATCAAGTGCACCACCATATGGTGTAAGTGCTTGAATGTTCAGCCTATCATAAGAAAAATATATCATTAGATTTTTAATGAATGTGCAGGTATCATCAATTGTTATTGGTAATCCTGCTCTGTCTGAATGATGAATATGAATATGTGAATCACAAAGTGGCATTGGATTATATCCATGTAATGTTGTATTATTTTTCATATTCATTCCTTTATATTTTTCTGATAAGCATAAAAAATGTAGAGCGAGCGAGTCATAGGACTCAACTCGCTCTATTGAATTAAATTTGTTTTAACAAAGCTTAAGCATTAGCTTTTTCTACTGTTACCTTAGCGCTGTGACCATTTAGGTCAAGCTCTGTAGCAGCAGTCTCAGCAATAGTAAAGCTTGTGCATAGAGTTTCAGCACAGATATATGCCTGATACTCAGTTACAGCTGCAATTGCTGCCTCATCACCAGCAAAGGTTAATGCGATACGCTGAGAAACCTCATAGTCATTTTCCTTACGCATTGCCTGAACACGTGAAACAAACTCACGTGCAATACCCTCACGAAGTAGGTCATCTGTCAGAGTTGTTTCGATTGCAATAGTTACAGCACCTTCATTTGCAACTGTCATGCCCTCGCGCTCCTGGCGAACTACTTGAACATCCTCTGGAAGTAGCTCAACTGCACCCTCGCCATCACCAACCTCAAGCATTACTGCTTCACCAGCTTGTAGCTTTAACAGAGCTGCTGAATCTAAGCCTTCAATTGCTGCTGCAGCTGACTTCATGCGCTTACCTAGCTTGCGGCCTAGTGTCTTGAAGTTTGCCTTAGCAGACAGGCTTACGAACTTTGATTCATCAGAAGCAAATTCAACAGCCTTAACATTTAGCTCCTCAGCAATAACAGGTGCCATAGGCTTCATTGCGTCAAGAATATCTGTCTTTGCAGAAACAACAATTGCGCGAGACAATGGCTGGCGAACCTTTAGGTCCTTCTGCTTACGTAGGAAGTGACCAAGATTTACTGCGCTCTGTGCAAGTGCCATCTGCTGCTCAAGCAATGTATCACGTGCTGCTGCATTTGCCTTAGGGAATTCACATAGGTGAACAGACTCAGGCATATTTGAACCACGTAGATTTGTATAGATTGCCTCTGAGATAAATGGTGTGAATGGAGCTGCAACCTTTGCAAGCTGAACAAGAACATAACGTAGTGTACGATATGCACTGCACTTATCTGTATCGTTTTGTGATTTCCAGAAGCGGCGGCGTGAGCGGCGGATATACCAGTTTGTCAAATTCTCAACAAAGCTTACGAATGGGCGAACTGAACGCTGCAAATCATAATTATCCATTGCCTCTGCAACATCGTTAATCAAAGTTTCCAAAGAAGAAACGATCCAACGATCTAGCTCATTTGTAGAGTCTGGAGTCATAAGCTCATCCTCATGCCAGCCGTCAACATTAGCATATGTTACGAAGAAAGAATATGCATTCCACCAAGGAATTAGCAGATCACGCAATAGCTGCTTAACACCTGCCTCAGAGAAGCGTAGGTTCTCAGCACGAACTACTGCTGAATTTACCATGTACAAGCGAAGTGCATCGGCTCCATAAGTAACAATCACGTCCATTGGGTCAGGATAGTTCTTTAAGCGCTTTGACATCTTCTTGCCATCCTCAGCAAGAATCAATCCGTTAACCACAACATTCTGGTATGGAGACTTGTCAAATAAGCATGTACTCAAAACTAGAAGTGTGTAGAACCAACCACGAGTTTGATCCAGGCCCTCAGCAATAAAATTTGCAGGGAACTTCTTCAAGAACTCTTCAGCATTTTCAAATGGATAGTGCTGCTGAGCAAATGGCATAGAGCCAGACTCAAACCAGCAGTCCAAAACCTCAGGAGTGCGGCGATATGTCTTGCCATCCTTCTTGATTAGCAAATCATCAATGTAGTGCTTGTGTAGATCCTCAACCTTCTTACCTGTTAGCTCCTCAAGCTCTGCTGCTGAGCCAACGCAGATGATGTCATTTGGATCCTCTTCATTGATCCACAGAGGAATACAAGAACCCCAGAAACGGTTACGAGAAATATTCCAGTCTTTAGCATCCTTCAACCAGTTTGTGAAGCGCTTATCACCAACATACTCTGGCATCCACTTAACATTCTCGTTATTCTTTACTAGGCGATCACGTAAATCCTCAACGCGAACATACCAAGCATCAATTGCACGATAAATCAAAGGAGTATCTGTACGATCGCAGAAAGGATATGAGTGAACAATAGTTGCCTGGTAAACAAGCTTGCCTTCTTCCTTCAAGCGCTTAATAATTGCCTTATCTGCATCCTTGCAGAACTGGCCCTGATACTCAGGAACCTCTGCGGTAAAGTTACAATCATTATCAAGTGGGTCAAATAGCTCGTTAATACCATGCTCGCGAGCAACACGGAAGTCATCCTCACCATAAGCTGGAGCGATATGTACGATACCTGTACCATCAGATGTTGTTACATAACCATCATTTAAAACCTGGAAGCAATTCTCTTTGTTGCCCTTGAAATATGGGAATAGAGGCTCATATGTCCAGCCCTTAATGTCTACACCCTTAAAGCTTGCTACTAGCTCATAATCATCTGCCTTCTTATAAATTGCAGAAAGACGAGCCTCAGCCATAATGTAAACAACGCCCTGACTCTTATCGCGTACAGCAACATAATCTAAATCTGGGCCTGCACAAATTGCAAGGTTCTCTGGAAGTGTCCAAGGAGTTGTTGTCCAAATCAAGAAATAAGTCTCACCCCACTCAGCTGGCATACCACTTGTTGCGCGTAGGCGAACAGTTACTGTTGGATCCTGCACATCCTTATAGTTGTTACCTGCCTCAAAGTTTGACAATGGTGTATTCAGCTTCCAAGAGTATGGCATAATACGATGAGAGCGATATACACGACCCTGCTCCCATAGCTGCTTAAATACCCACCAAACTGTCTCCATGAAATCCTTATTCAAGGTCTTATAGTCATTATCAAAATCAACCCAACGACCCATGCGAGTTACAGTACGGCGCCACTCTGACACATAGCGTGAAACCATTGAACGGCACTGCTCATTAAACTTATCAACGCCCAGCTTCTTGATTTCGTATGTACCAGAAATTCCAAGAGCATCCTGAGCAAGAGCTTCAATTGGCAAACCATGGCAATCCCAACCAAATCGACGCTCTACGTGCTTGCCGCGCATTGTTTGGTAGCGAGGAATGATATCCTTAATAGTACCTGCTAATAGGTGACCATAGTGTGGAAGACCTGTTGCGAACGGAGGTCCATCATAAAATACGAACTCATCCTTACCCTTTGTCTGCTCAAGGCTCTTCTCGAAGGTATTATTTTCCTTCCAAAATTCGAGGATTTCCTCTTCTAGCTTATTGAAATCTGCTTTATTTGAAACTGGTTTGTACATTTTCTAGTCCTTCTATATTAAAAATTATTTACTTAGCTCGATGATTTTCTCAGCAACCTGAACTGCTGTCAGAGGTGATGTATCAATAACAATTGCTCCC
>JAGCJJ010000069.1 GCA_017648065.1 Kiritimatiellia bacterium
AAGAACTACGCTGACAACAACCCAAGTGTTTGCATCTACCAATATGCAAACGATGATGGTTTCTTTTCATTATTTAAATCACCAACATTTTTAGGCAAATGTGCTGCAGAAGCAGTGGAAGAAATTAACAAGAAAATTTCTGCAGAAAGCAATTCTTTAACACCAGCCTACAAATAGGATTTAGAATGTCACATAAATTTACAAAAATCGCTGTCCTAATGGGCGGTAAATCAAGTGAAGCAGACATTTCACTTCGTACCGGTGGTGCTATTGTAAAAGGTCTTACAGAAGCTGGCTACGAAGCAATTCCTGTTGAGCTATCCAAAGAAGACAATTCCTTTACACTGCCACAAGGAACAGATGCTGTGTATATTGCACTGCATGGTGCATTTGGCGAAGGTGGCGAAGTTCAGGAAAAGTTAACTGAAATGGGTGTTCCATACACTGGCTGTAATGAAGCAGCATCTCGTATTGGATTTGATAAAGTGCTTTCAAGAAATGCGTTTGCGGCAAACGGAGTAACTATTCCAAATGGATATGTAATAGAAGCAGATACTTCAGACTACTCTACTCCACGCATCCCTCTTCCTGTTGTAGTGAAACCTCCACGCGAAGGTTCAAGTGTTGGCGTATCTATTGTAAAAACGATTGAGGATTTTGTTCCTGCTGTAGAATTAGCACGCAAATACAATTCTGACGTACTGGTTGAGGAATATATTCCTGGCCGAGAATGGAGCATCCCTATAGTTTGTGGCAGGGTCTTACCTGCCGTAGAAATTAAACCGAAAGACGAATGGTACGACTGGAAAGCAAAATATCAATCTGGTGGAACAACTGAATATGTCTTTGTAGAATCCCCAGAAGATTCACACATTCTTGATGAAGCTAATCGCCAAGCAATGCTAGCATTTAATGCAATTGGTGCGAGAACATTATCAAGAGTAGATTTTCGCATTTCACCAGAAGGGAAACCATATTGCCTTGAGATTAATACAATTCCTGGCTGCACAGAAACCAGCCTGCTTCCAAAGGCTGCTGCTCGTGCAGGCATCTCATTCAAAGAGCTTTGCTCCTACATTATTGAGGAGGCACAATGCAACTAAAGCAAAAAACCAAAAATATAATTGGTGGCTCTCTTGCAGGATTCTTCATCATCATTTTGATTGTTGTCTACAATTCTCTAGTAATCAATGGCGAACAATTTAAAATTAAGACAATTACAATTGAGGAAGACAAGCAATATCTGCTACCAGTTCTTAATAACTACGGAATCTGTGAAGGAAGTAGCATTTTTGAATTTAATTCAAGAAAGCTTTCTGAAACTCTTGAAAATAAGCTTTATCACGTCCGAGATGTAAAAATAGAAAAGAAACTGCCATCAAATGTAGTTGTTAATATCTCGCACAGAACACCTGTAATGCGACTTTCTGAAAATCTTTTGTATGTAACTGATGATGTAGGAAAGATTTTTATGGCTTCTCCTGATAACACTTCATCAGAATGCTTTGAACTGCTTCCTATATTGCTTGATAGCAAAACACCTCTCCTACGTCCAGGAGATGAGTTGACACCTAAAGCATCACTTGCACTTAATATAATAACAAAATTCAATTCTGTTATTAACCCATCATTTAGAATTACCAGAATTGACACAAATGATGAAATTTATTTGATTTTGCATACCAATAACAATCGCCAAATCAATATAGCGTGGGATGAATTGACTACTGATCAACAAATTTCATCTGCTATAGAAATCGCTGTCAATGCAATGATACAGGGAAGAAATCACAACCTTCCAAAGCTAATAATTTTAGTTAAACAAACTCGTTGTTTTTTTACTCGTTAGAACTTTTGCATAGACAAAGTTAAGCATCGAATAAACCTATTTAGTCCACTAACAATTTCAACACAAAATACAACTATGGAACGAATCGTCATACTTGAAGTTGGAACAGCCTATACTCGCGGGATGGTCATTCAACCAAACGAGCGAGGCTCTTATGAAATTCTCTCCATTCATGAGGAGCGTAGCTCTGGCATAAAAAAAAGCGAAATTGTTAATCTGCAAAATGCAAGTGTTGGAATTCGTAAAGTAATCGATGATTTATCATACGATTCAAATACAGATATTCATTCAATTAATTTGATTTATTCCGGTGGCGATCCTCAAACTGAAATCATTTCCGGCATGCAGCCTATTAACTCTCGAAACATGCTTATTGAGCAACAAAGCATAGATAGTGCATGCAGAAATGCAAAGGCAAAAGAGCTTCCTGAAAATCGCATACTGATTGAGGATGTTCTTTTAGATTATATTTTAGATGATTCTCGCAAGGTAGATAATCCTATCGGCATGTCCGCAAAGTCTATTTCTGTAAATTTCATGCGTTTACATTCTGATAAAAACAGATTGGAAACCATCACAAATATGTTAACAGATAATTCTCTTGAATATGAAAAGATTTACAATGCGGGTTTATGCTCTGCTCTAGGAGCAACTACTCCTCAACAACGAGAAGATGGCGTGCTTGTAATTAACTTTGGAGGTGGTTGCACAAATTGGACTGCTTATGTAAGAAAAGTACCTCGTTGCATTGGAGGCATTCCTATTGGTGGAGATAATTTAACATACGATATACTCCATGCAACAAAAACAAATAACGAAACCGCAGAAAAAATAAAAAAACAAGCCGGTTCTGCTACATTAATCACAGAAAAGCAAAAGCTGCAATTCCAGAATAATTTTTCTGATCAGACCATTCTTCTAAATGATCTTTCCCGTGTAACTAATGCACGTATGGATGAAACAATTCGCATTATCCATGAGCATGTTGTTAATTCTGGTTGTATCAATGAGCTTAGTGCCGGTGTGGTAATTTGCGGCGGTGGTGCTGCGCTGAAAAACATAACAACTCTTGTTTCTAAAATTTTTCAGCTTCCTTGCACAATAGCAAACCCTCCTCTATCATATCCAAAGGTTAAGCCAAACCATTCAACTACTGCATATGCTGCTTTGCTTGGCGCTGCTCAATGCTGTACAAGAGAAGCCATTGCATACGAAGCAAGCCGAAAGAGAAAAGGTTTCTTCTCTTCTCTGTTTTCTAAGTAAGCCAACCTTTTAACTGAATTTATTAAAGAACAAAGAGATTTTTATGTTAGAAAAATTTGTTACATTTGGTATCGGAGGTTGCGGTTGCACTATTGCACACCGAATGGTGCAGTGTTCTACAATGCAAGCAGTGTGCATTGACACTGACGCAACGTCTCTGGAGGACAAAAAAGAGCTATGTTCTACATTACTTATTGGCGAAGATCGTTTTGAAGGATATGGCACTGGAGGCAGCTTTGAAAGTGCTAATTTAACTGCAAAAGAAATCCAGCCATTACTCAGAGAAAATCTCAAGGAATGCTCTTTGGCAATTATTGTTACCGGCGTAGGAGGAGGAACAGGCTCTGCAATCACCCCTGCTCTATTGCAAGCAGCCCGCGATATGTCTATCCCTACAATGACTTTTATTGTGCTGCCATTTTCTATGGAAGGCGATGAAAAGACACGAATTGCTGCTCGTGCAATATCAAATATAACAAGCCTAACAGATATATATTGCGTATTCAAAAACGATAATCTTTGTGGTTCACTGCTCTCTCCATCAAACTCAACGTTACATGAAGCAATCGAATCTTCAACATCGCAAATTGTATCAGGAATCACAATGCTTTGGCGTATGATTACTAAGCCAGGATACATAAATCTTGATATTGCAACTTTAATTGATTGTACAAAAAAAGGTCATGGCCAATTCTTCCTTTCAAGTGCAATTGCATACGGAGAGGGACGAACTCAAGCCGCAATTAATGAGCTTATTTCATCACCAAATGGTGTAGAGACACATGTAAACAACACAGAGTGTGCTCTAGTCGGTGTTTTTGGTGGATTAGATTTGCGTTTATCAGAAATCAGCGAAACAGTTAATCGACTTAATTTTTCACTTCCAAAAACAATACCTATAAAATTAGGAACTGTTATTGACCCTGCCGCAGATGGTTCATTAGAATTAGTAGCTATACTTTTCGAGCATTGGAAAGATGAATATGCTGATTCTTATACTACCGCACAATCTATGTTGCCATCTCAAAATACAAATGCTCAAAAACAGGCAACAACTCATACTATTGGCAATTTCCCAATAAGTGAGAACAAAAATCAAGTTTCACCACAACCACAAGCATTAAAAATTCCTAGTGGAGATTCATTCATTTATAAAGGTGAAAATCTTGATATACCAACTTATATCAGAAAAAAAATATCAATTTCCTAAGAACAAAAGGAGAATCATATGGGCATATGGACACCAAAGAAAATTAAAGCCCTTAAGGGCAAAGGTAAATTTGCAACAATTACCGCATACGATTCGATTACCGCAGGAATTGCTGATTCTGCAGGAGTCCCTTTGATTTTAGTTGGGGATTCTCTTGGTCCAACCACACTTGGTTTTGAAACAACAGTTTCTGTAACAATGGAGATGATGATTCATCACACAAAAGCTGTGCGTAATGGATGTAAGAATGCTGTTGTTGTTGCAGACATGCCATTTCTTTCATATCAAATAAATGAAGAAGAAGCGATAAGAAATGCCGGCAGATTTATTCAAGAGGCAGGAGCTGATGCAGTAAAACTTGAAGGCGGTGTTTGCAGAGCATCA
Source organism: Kiritimatiellia bacterium (assembly GCA_017648065.1). Classification (GTDB taxonomy): domain Bacteria; phylum Verrucomicrobiota; class Kiritimatiellia; order RFP12; family UBA3636; genus RGIG990. Next base: position 4,707 of record JAGCJJ010000069.1, read on the forward strand.
TTAATATCAAAGCTTGTTGAAAATGGTATTCCTGTAATGGCTCATATCGGCATGCTTCCACAAAATGTAAAACAATCTGGCTATGCTTATAAAGGGAAGACAAGCGATGAAATGGCAATGATTATGGCTGATGCAAAAGCCGTTGCTGAAGCAGGTGCATTTTGTGTTGTTATCGAATGTGCTACAACAGAACTTGCTGCTATGGTAACAGAAGCATTAGATATCCCTGTAATCGGCATTGGTGCTGGTGCGGCTACTGATGGACAAATTCTTGTCATTTCTGATATGCTTGGATTAAATGATGGTAAGCTTCCAAAATTTGTTAAGCAATATGCAGATTTACGTTCAGAAGCAATTTCTGCTATCAAACAATACATTTCAGATGTTGAAACAGAAAATTTCCCAACATCAGAACATATATACGAATAAATCTCTATTTCTAATTTACAAACACATCGTAATCAGGCCATAAAACTAGCAGAAATTAAACATTCTCAGTTTTACATAAAATTATTAAGGCAGTGTGAGAAAACTCACACTGCCTCATTATTTATTTTCACAAATGACTAACGAAAATCAGCCATTAACCTGCTGAAAATAAATTAATCATTATTATTTCTTCTTTCCAAAGAATCTTGGATCAAGATATGCCTTCTCAGCAGCATATAGCTCCTTAGCCATCTTTCTAATCTCCTCTGGAGAGCAAGATGAATTTGTATTTGGATCAAGCATCATAGCATATGTTGCCTTCTCTAAATCAAAATCCAAACATGCCTGAGCAGCTAGCTCATAGCAACGCATATTCCAGTCGCAAATTGCAGCCATTTGAGCAGGAAGATCACCGAAATAAGTAGGAACAATACCATTCTTATCGCAATGACATGCAACCTCAACCACACCATTCTGAGGAAGGTTACTAATCAAACCAGTATTAGGAACAGTAGAGTGCATTACAAATGGACGATTCATCTCAAGTGCTTCGATTGCATATGAGCAATATTCCCAAGAGCGCTTTACTTCCCAGTCCTTATGCTCACCATTACCGAATTCTGTTCTCCACTTATCGCCATTCTCACGCCACTGTGGCCAATTATCTGCATAGAAAGAAGACTGACCATTATAGCCATTATGGCAATACTTTTCACGAATATCCTTGCGCTTGCGATAGAAAGGCAAATACTCACTCAAGTGACCACTTGATTCTGTAATAAACGCACCAAATTGTTGCATCATATCAAAGCGAACATGATCGCATGTAATATCAACCTCGCCAGACTTTAGGCGCTTGTTGATTTTAGGATACAAGCTCTTTCCATTATGCTCAAACTTTGTGAACCAAGCCAAGTGATTTACACCAGCACACTCCCATGAAATTTCATCCAGTGGTACATCTGCGTATTTTGACAACAATTCACTAGTTCCCTGAACACTGTGGCACATACCAAAATGCTTAATCCTAGGGAATTTTCTTGTTGCTGCCAAACACATAATTGACATTGGATTTGTATAATTAAATACTACAGCATTTGGACATAGTTCATCAATATCACTTAATACCTCTAACCAAGTAGGTACAGTGCGAAGAGCCTTCATAATTCCACCTGGTCCTATAGTATCACCAATGCACTGATCTACGCCATACTTCAGAGGAATATCATTATCAGGACGTACACATGGGCCACCATTTACTTCAATGCAGTTGATAACATAATCTGCATCCTTGAGCACGGAGCGGCGATTAGTTGTCTTCTTTAATGTCCAACCATTATTCTTTACACGCTTCATCATCTCAAGACCAAGACGCTCTGCAATATTAAGACGCTTCTTGTCCAAATCAACAATGCACATCTCGCCATCGTTGAAGCCTTCAACCATCATTATATCACGGAATAGAGAACCAAAGAATCCGCTACCAGCTCCTAAGAATACAATCTTTAGATGTCTTGACTCTTTTCTCTTAACGGCCTTTTTTGCTTCTTTTGAATGAGCTGCATGACCTAAATCTTTCTCACTTATCTTTTCTTTTTTCTTTGCCATAGTTTCTCCTTTTATTTACCGCGAGCAACACGCCCACGAACTAATGAGATTTTACCAAAAGGGTAATATACACTTCAAGAAAAATGAATAAATTTTCTTAATTGATATTATCATTGTCGCTTACCTTACCCACGCTTTTCACTTCCAACCATGATAATTAGACAAAAAGATATTTTTTATTACAACATTTGTTGCATAATAAAAAACAAAAAGGCTGCTGCCTATCTCTATAAGATACGCAACAGCCTTCTCTTGCTAATTTATTTAGCGTCAGATACTAGATAACACCCTGAGCTAGCATTGCATCAGCAACCTTTACGAAGCCAGCAATGTTTGCACCCATAACGTAGTTACCCTTGTTACCGAACTGCTCAGCAGCATTGTAAGCATTGTCATGAATTGACTTCATGATACCCTTCAAGCGAGCATCAACTTCCTCACGAGACCATGACAAGCGTAGTGAGTTCTGGCTCATCTCAAGACCAGATGTTGCTACACCACCTGCATTTGATGCCTTACCAGGAGCGTATAGTAGGCCTGCTGCCTGGAATGTTGCAATACCTTCTGGGCATGTAGGCATATTTGCACCTTCGCAAACAAGCTTTGCACCATTTGCAACAAGTGCCTTTGCCTCATCAAGATTGATTTCATTCTGTGTTGCGCATGGGAATGCTGCATCACAAGGAATGTACCAAGGACGCTTGCCCTCAAAGTACTCTGCACCAAATTCCTGAGCGTACTCTGAAATACGGCCACGGCGTACCTGCTTAAGCTGCTTGATCCACTCTAGCTTCTCCTTTGTGATACCATCCTTATCATAGATTGTACCATTTGAGTCAGACATAGAAACTGGCTTTGCACCAAGCTCAATTAGCTTCTCTACTGCGTACTGAGCGACATTACCAGAACCAGATACCAAGCAAGTTCTGCCTTCCAAATCCTCACCCTTTACAGCTAGCATGTTCTGTGCAAAGTATACACAACCATAACCTGTTGCCTCTGGACGAATCAATGAACCACCAAATGTCAAACCCTTACCTGTCAAAACACCTGTGAACTCATTTGCTAGGCGCTTGTACTGACCAAACATATAGCCAACCTCACGAGCACCAACACCGATATCACCAGCTGGAACGTCTGTGAACTGACCAATGTGCTTTGCTAGCTCTGTCATAAAGCTCTGGCAGAATGCCATTACTTCGCGGTCTGACTTACCTTTTGGATCAAAGTCAGAACCACCCTTACCACCACCCATTGGAAGTGTTGTTAGGGAGTTTTTGAAGATCTGCTCAAAGCCCAAGAACTTTAAGATACTTAGATTTACTGATGGGTGAAAACGGCAGCCACCTTTGTATGGACCGATTGCGCTATTGAATTGTACGCGATAGCCACGATTTACCTTAATCTCGCCCTTATCATTAACCCATGGAACGCGGAACATAATTGTGCGCTCTGGCTCAACGATACGCTCAAGAATACTATTCTTCTGATATTCTGGCTTTGCTGCGATTACTGGCTCTAGAGTCTCTAGAACCTCTGTTGTTGCCTGGATAAACTCAGGCTCATTTGCATTGCGCTTTGCAATGTCTTCGATTACACTCTGTGTATAGCTCATTGTATTTCCACTCCCTATTGGGTTTCTTAAAAAAATGTTGCATAAGATTTTATTCTTAAACGGGAATATGTGCAACAAAAAAAACGTTTTTTGAATAAAAAAAACTGATTTTTTTATAAAAAAGAAAACCTATACCTCCATAAGGGCTAAATAGTTATCATTAAATTGCCCTAATTGGAGAAAATCTATTTTATCTGATTTTATATTGCTGAATTTAATACCATTTGCTAAACTATTTGAAAAAGACGGCACTTAAAATACCTAACACCAGCGGTTATTTTTATATGAAATACTTACATAAAACCATTTTTATATTCATTTCTATCGTAATCAATGCATCTGCATTTGCAGCTGACGATATTCCACGCTCTCTCGGGAATGGCTTTCCTGGTGTTCTTAACAAGCCAAAGCTCCAGCAAGAATTTAATACAGCCCTAGAGTCAGCAGGAGCATTAATCTACTCCTATACTCGCTCAGAGCTCCCTGAAGAATCACAAAAAATTGTCGCCATCAACTGCCCTACAAATTCTATTTCATTTATTGCACATCAACCGAAAAAGCTTGGCATGCGTATGCTTCCACTAATTGTTGAGTTCAAAATTGTACCAGACAATTTTCTTTCTCCTTCAATGATTAATACAAACCTATTTAATGCCATAAAAACAGAAAAGCTTACTGAATTTGCGAAAAAAGATTTTGTGGCAATGTCTATCCTCGTTCCTAAATCATTAAAACTAAGCTCAAGTAGCAAAGGAGAACGTACCGAACCTGCAAAACTTGCTATGGATGCAATCATGTTTTATTCAAAACAAATAGGTAATAGAACAATAAATACCAACCAAATATTTGTGGTTGCCGAGGATCCAAATTCAATAGATAGTGCTTTTGATTTTTATTTACAATATCCAAACAGATTTACATTGTTCCTTGCAAAAAATGGAGTGCCAAGCTCTTCTATACTTAACAATATCTCAACTCCTCCAAACAAAATTAGTATTTACCATTCAAACAAAGTTGGAATTGATTTCAAACAAAAGGCAGACTCATTCAGATTTAGAATTGAAAAGCTTGACGGTAAATTTGAATTATTATCATATGATAGCTCTCTTCAAAATAATTGGGACAATCCTGAGCTAATCAAATGGCTACTCACTCACACAACTGATGGGGCTGGTATAGGCAAAAACAAAAAGGTAAAGTACGACCCCAAAAATCCTTCTTTCATAGACGGAATCAAATGCTCAACATCTGAAGATATTCTTCCTCAAAAAAAGTCTTGGCCTGCTGCAGCTGTTGATGGCGACGAAAAAACATATTTCCAATCTGCAAATATGGTTAAAAAAGGTGGCTGGTGGATGGCAGAATATGAAAGCCCTATCAAAGGCAAAGTAACTATAAAATGCGGAACGAAAAAACGTAATAAACTAGACAATATTTATGGAAACATGCGTGTTGAAATTTCTGCAGATGGAGTAAAATGGCAACAAAGAGGATCAATCTCCAAAGAAGATGGAGAATTCTCATACATTGAAAATTCCGGTAAAATTAAATTCATCCGAGTAATTTCCTACTCACAAAAGGAAATAATGCTCATTGTTCGTGAAGTATCTATTGAGGAGCGATAATGAAACGTTATATTTATTTACTAGTTGCATTTATTCTTATACTTGGAATGCTTTTAGTTTGCTATAATAAGCTAAACGACCAAAGAAACAGTGCTAACTCCATATTTAACAAAGCTATGTCTTCTGCAAATACTAATGGACAATATTTTATCCTGGTTGATGCACCTAATTGGTGTAAAGATTGCGTTGCACTTGAGGATTTATTTAGGGCGAATTATGGTAAATCTATTGCTTCAACCATTAAAGAAATTGGTGCTTCTCGCATAATACTAAAATCAAACAATTGCGACGATAATTCTGCAGAAGTAAATGAACTATTGAGCAGATGTGAAATAAAAAATGTTCCTTCTCTAATCATTTTCAAAGAAGAAACATTTTTTGTAACAACAGAAATTTCAGAAATAGCGACTACCCTATTTAATGCCACAAATTAATTCGGCGATGCCAAATTAAAATGAATCAGCACTGTGGCATATGAAGCGGTGCTTCGCAATATATTCGATAGAATTAAATAAAAATGTCTATCGTCTCATGTTCTATGCATGTCAATGCAGGCATTTTGGGTAGCGAGAGGAGCAAACTTGGGCTGGTTTGTGATTTATTATCTTAGCTTAAAGGTTTTTGTTGGCTCGCGAGAATCACATGAATAGAAGGTAATTTCTACACCTTCGTCAGATACATCCATTGTTGCATAACCTGTTGCACCTTTAGCAAAGAAATACTCGGTAATTCCTGATTTGAAACTATCAAGCACAGAAAGATATGTATTCAATTCGTTTACATTCTTGCCATAAATTTTCTTTACATTTGAACCAATGTCTTCTGGCTTTGTAGCAATAACATCTAACTCTCTTGGAGAATCTTCTTTCCAAACACTATTCAGCATAAATTGAGTGATTGAACCAAATTCGTCTACATACTTGCAATAACCTACTGCATGAACATGGCCTGTTAGTACAATAACGTTATTTTCTGCAAATATCTTACGCATTTCGTCGCGACGCTTATTAACCTTGCCACCATATAGGCCGTAGGTTACGCCCCAAGCATCCCAAGGTAGTACAGCGCCATGAGTAATTACAAATTTATAGCGTGCATCTGCATGCTGAGCAAATGCTTCTTTAATAATTTTATCGTTAGGGTAACAAAAATTAATGAATACATACAAATCCTCTTTGTGGCGGAATGCAAAGGTTGTCTTTTTAAGATCTACCCCTGCATTAATTTGTGGAAGATTCAATTCTTGAGTCATTCGAGCTGGCATAAAGTTTGAATATGCTGGGCTCGCATCCTTACCACGAATATCGTGATTACCAACCACTGTTAAAAATGGTAAACCTGGCATTGCCTTCTTGAAATAATCAATTGTATCACCTAACATTTTTGTATGAACTGCAGGATCATCACAATCGCCCTGAATTAAATCACCCAACTGCAATACAAATGATGTATTTGGTGTCTTCTTGCTATAAGCAGAAGCTACTAGTTTTGGGCAACGCTCTTTCCACATGGAAGCATTTCTGGCAAACTCTTCTTGTAATGTTTTAGATGGCTTTCTGCCATTTGCATAGCAAGCACTATGATAAACTTCTTTATCTGTATCATAATGAGTATCACCTAACATAAGGACACGATAGCTGTCTGCAAATGCTACCATTTCCAAACTCATGAATACTAGAAACACGAAAAACAAAGATAATCTTTTCATATTAATGACACCTTTATATGGATTTATTTGAAAAATTTAATTCAAAAAGAAAAGAGTGTAAGCCTCTTATCAGCCCACACTCTTCTTGTCTTAGTTTGTACTCTCGAAATAACCTTGAATTTTAGGAGCACGTTTTGCAATTGTAGCAAGCTTGCTAGATACCTTCTCTAACTCACCTAACAACTCGATAAAGATAACACCTACAATTACGCGACAAGTTCCCTCGCGTAGTCGATCAATGTGTTTATCTTCAATTTCACCACTTAAACGAGAGAATTCCTTCTCCATAGCACGTGCCTCATAAGCTGCATCAACATTGTGCTCTGAAATTGAAGTCATAAGCAGATTTGCTTGTTTACGTAAGCAAGCAAACAATACTTTCAAATCCTCAATGCCTGCCTCTGAAATAGAAGCTTCTGCCTCCTTCAAACGAGAAGCAAGTGAAATAATGTTGCTTGTATAGTCAGCTATACGCTCAGCATCATTTGTACAGTGCATTAACACTGGAATATATTCTGCTTGTTGTTGAGTCAGAGGACGGCGAGTAATCTGGGTCAAGTAGTTTGTAATCTCAAACTGATGCTTATCTACATCGCGCTCACGAGCATCAAAAGAAGCAGCTACTTCTTCATCAAAATCGTTATTTACAAAATGCTCCATTGTTGAAGACTCAATCATATTCCATGCTTCATGTAGCATTGATGAGTAGCTCTTTGTTGCCTGCTCCAACGCAATGATTGGGTTATCCAACAAGTGTGGTTCAAGGTATTGATACTTAACCTCTTCATCGTCTTTAACTCGGATAATTTTTTCGCATAGGCGTGATAGTAAACCAACGAAAGGAAGAAGGATTAATGTTGTGCCTACATTAAATACTGTGTGGGCATTCGCAATGTGGCGAGGAAGATTTTGAGGAATTTCGCCTAAAGCATTGCCGGATGTCAAGCTATTAATTAAATGGAAGAATACAGGAGCTTTATCTGATCCTTCACCCCAAACAAAGAAGAATGATAGCAATACGATCAGAACACCAATACAGTTGAAAATTGTATGAGCAAGTGCTGCTTGTTTTGCAATTCTGTTTGCAGCCAATGCAGCTAGCTGTACTGTAACAGTTGTACCAATATTAGAACCAAGCACAAGAATTACTGCGGTATAGAAGTTAATCAATCCAGATGCGCCAAGCGCTAGAACAATACCTGAAGCAGCAGAGCTACTTTGAATAATAATTGTAACAAGAATACCAATTCCCAAAGCACCAAGCACAGAACCAAGTGGCATTACTCCATTTACAGGGGAGCAATCAAATGCCTGGAAAATTGCCATAAATGAAGGGAATTGAGCAATTCCTTTCAACTCAGCACTCATTAATCCCATACCAAAGAACAATAAACCAAAGCCAAGTATTGCTTCGCCCCAGCCACGTAATGCTTTTACAGCAATAAGTGTCATAACCATACCAATAATAATTGATGGCATTGTTATGCTTGAAACATCAAAAGCAATGATTTGTGCTGTAATTGTTGTACCAATATTTGCACCAAAAATGATACCTAGTGATTGTGTCAGATTTAACAGACCTGCATTGATAAAACCAATGATCATAACAGTTGTAGCACTGGAGGATTGGACAACTGCTGTAACAATAGCACCTGCAGCAACTGCTACAAATTTGTTCTTGGAGAACATATGTAGAAGTGTGCGCATTTTTTCACCAGCCACCTTGGTTAAGCCGTCACTCATTAGCTTCATACCAAGCACAAAAATAGCCAGGCCACCAAATACATTCATACAAAGAGAGAATACATTGATACCTAGCTGATTAACGGTAATACTTCTTGTTGTTGTTTCTGTGGTTGCAACTTCAACACCTACCTCATACTTACCTGTTGCGCTACCCATAGTAATTGATGTATCAGCAACACCTTCAGCATTTGTTTTTGTAGCTACAGATGAAAGCTTAACATCCTTACCATCTTTTGGATAACTTGTAAGATTGAAGAATACATCTCCACCTACAATAGGATTGCCTTCGCTATCAACAACTTTAACTGATAAAGGTTTGGCAGATGATGTACCAGAGGAAATTTCTTGATCGGAACCATCGATTTTTACACCTGTTACGTATCTAACTTTTATTGCTATATTGGTGTTAGATTGAGGAATAATTTCAAGATATTGATCACCAGTAATTTTACCAGCAGTAACCTTTGCGCGAGCAATACCACCGGCATCTGTTGTTACTGTTGATGGCTCTACAATTAAATCAGAGCCTGGAGCTGCTTTTAAAATAATCGTTTCGTTAGAAAAAGGAACTTCTTGTGTTCCACCAAACAATCCACCGTGTGTTGTTCCTGTTGCCTCAAGGATTAATTCCTTTGAAAATTCTTCACCAGGCAGTGCTGTTTGAACTTGGTTATCAAAAGTTTTTATTTTGCTTAATGTTGCTTTTGAATCTGTATCATCACTGCAACCAGATAATAGTGCAATAGAGGCACAAATAAGACCAATGGTTAATTTTGACTGTTTCATTATTTATTTTTCCCTTATGGATAATATTTATTTTCTTCTTCTTTTTTCCTTTTCTTTATTTTTCTCGCGGGAAATTATACCAAATTTAAGGGAATGGTGCAAGGGAATGGTGCAAGACATCAGCCCAATTTCAAAAAGTTGATTTTTCAACAATTTTTTCACAATTTCTTGGTCTGATGCTATGTTAAAGGGGTATGATAAATATAAAAAAAATGGGTGCCGAAGCACCCACTTTTTTTAGTACAAACCAACCACGCGGCCCGCTGCATCAATATCTATATTTCTAAATGCTGCATTAGAAGCAGTTCCTGGCATTAGCTTGATATCTCCAGCCACTGGTACGATGTAACCAGCACCTTGATATGTCAAGATATCACGAATTGGTACTGTAAAGCCACTTGGGCGTCCCTTTAGCAATGGGTCATGAGACAATGAGTACTGTGTCTTTGCCATACATACAGGCAATGTACGTAACTCTGCAGAAGCATCGATTACTGCTAGTTTCTCAGCTGCTTCAGGAAGTAGTTCTACCCCATTACCACCATAAACCTCTGTAACGATTTTATTCATCTTCTCTAATGGAGAATCGGTTTCCTCGTACAAATACTTGAAGTTGTTTGGACGTTTTGCTGCCTCAATTACAGCCTCAGCTAGCTCGCGAGCACCCTCGCCACCATGCTCCCAATGTGAAGACACTGCAAATATTGCACCAGCTTTTTCCACGATACGGCGTACGCAATCATGCTCTGCCTTTGTATCTGTATAAAATGCATTCAAGCATACAACCGGTGTTACACCTGCCTTACGAACAATATCAATGTGTGCTAGCAAGTTTTCGCAACCTGCTTCTACAAGACCAATATTTTCCTTTGTGTAAGCCTCATCTAGCTTTGCTCCAGGCTTTACAGCTGGACCACCGCCATGGCTCTTAAGAGCACGGATTGTAGCGACAACTACAGCTGCATCAGGTGTTAGTCCTGTTGCACGGCACTTAATATTCCAGAACTTCTCAAAACCGATATCAGAAGCAAAGCCGCTCTCAGTAACAATGTAATCACCCATTGTTGCTGCTACACGGTCAGCAATTACAGAGCTCTGACCGATTGCAATATTAGCAAATGGGCCTGCATGAACTAGCACTGGCTGACCCTCTAGAGTCTGCATCAATGTAGGATTTACTGCACGTGTCATCCATGCTGTCATTGCTCCATCAACCTCTAGATCTGCAGCAGTTACTGGCTTACCAGAGCGTGTCCAAGCAACAACAATTTTACCCATACGACGGCGTAAATCTGCCAAATCGCGTGAAACAGCAAGAACTGCCATCACCTCAGAAGCAACAGTAATATAGAAGCCTGAGTTCATCTCAAGGCCATCCATCTTACCGCCCTTACCAATTGTAATGTTACGCAATGCCTGAGCACAAAAATCCATTGCCCAGCGCATATTGATTTTTTCTGGGTCAATATCAAGACGTGTTAGCTTACTTTTTGCAAGACGCTCATCATCATAGTTATTCTCATGCTGCATACGGGCGGTTAGAGCTGTCATGCAAAGATTATTTGCATTTGTAATTGCATCAATATCACCTGTAAGGCCAAGAGAAAGAGGACCTAGAGGAAGGCACTGTGCCAAGCCACCACCAGCTGCTGAACCCTTAACATTGAATGTTGGACCACCACTAGGCTGACGAATTGTTCCAACAGGGCTCTTTCCTAGTTTACCCAAGCCCTCAAGCAAGCCCATAGTAGTTGTTGTTTTACCTTCACCTAGTGGTGTAGGTGTAATTGCTGTAACATTGATATATTTAGGCTTCTCTGAATTCTGATTTCTTGCAAGAATTGATTGTGCATCAATTTTGCCATAAAGAGCTCCGTAACATGAAAGCTCCTCTGGAAGAATACCTGCTTTTGCAGCAATTTTTGAAATTGGCTCTAGAAACTGCTCAGCTGCCTCTGCAACCTCGCTATCTGACATTTTTGTTGGATCAATATTCATAATGTAGCTCCACTATTCCTAAAATTTGGTGATTAAAGATAATCATCAATCAAGGCAAAAAGTTAGTTAAAAATAGTTTGCATATTTTACCATTTGCAAAACATTTTTTCTAGTATAAACACAACTACTTACATCAAAATTTTGCAAGATAAATCAATTTTCATGCCATAAATGGAAAAAATGCACCGAATAAATGGTACAATTAAGCATTAAATATAGATTTCAATTTAATTTCTCCATCAGGAAGGGCCATTGCTGTAGATTGCAATAAGAAATACTCTGCTTTGGAGCCATCTTGCTTTGTAATGTGCAGAGTACGTGGAGAGCCATATAATTTATCACCCACAATTGGGTGACCAATTGATGCAAGTTGGCAGCGAATCTGATGAGTAACACCTGTATAAATTGTAATTTCAAGAAGCGTCTCGCCCGGACGATATTCAATAGGCTTATAAAAAGTTTCTGCCCACATCAAGCGCTCACCATTTGGCTGAGGTCCAAATACACAACGCATACGCCCTCTAAAAGAATTATGATGTGCCATATTGCCAGATATACCTCCTGATGCATCAACACGACCATGCACCCAAGCATGGTAGGTTTTCTTCACCTTACGCTCTGCAAACAACTTACGAATTGCTTCGTATGTGGCAGAGTCTTTAGCTGCAACAACAAGTCCTGATGTACCGGCATCGATGCGATGCAGTAATCCTGCCATCAAAGGATCTTCGCCTACCTCTGAAAGCTCTGGAAACCTTGCCACAAGAGCATTGGCAAGTGTGCCTACTTCGCCAACAGAAATTGGATGACAATCCATTCCTGCAGGTTTATTACAAGCTACAATAGTTGATGATTCATAAACTATCTCTAAATTGCCATCCACAGGAACAACATAGCGATCACTCTGCTCTATCAGTTCTTTAATCAAAATTGTTGCGCCAGGTAAAAGCTTCTCTGACTTCTTTACTGGGCGTCCATTAACAAGTATCTGCTTCGCAGCAAAGGCATCTGCAAGAAAAGAACGCGTTGTGCTTGGGAAACGGTCATTCAAAAATTTGTCAATACGAATTGCTTCTGAGGTATTAGAATCAACAACAATAGAAACATCCTTTAGCATAGCAAATACTCCTAGCGAACAACAGTTGGGTCCAGGCTATCACGCAGAGCATCACCGAGCCTGTTAAAGCAAAGAACAAGAAGAAATACCGCCAGTGTAACAAACGTTCCTTCCCACCAGCAACCTTGCCACAATTTTACGCGAGCATTGTTAATCATCACACCCCAAGATGGCTCACCTTGAGAGCCAATTCCCAAGAAACTCATAAACACCTCTGTGCCTACAGCTGCTGGAAAACGAATAGAAAATGCAATAATAATTACATGCATCACATTTGGTAAAATATGTCTAAAAATTATTCTTGCATCGCTATAGCCAAGTGCTTGAGCGGCTGCCACATATCCTAAACCTCTGTGCTTGGACACCTCGCCACGAACTGTGCGATAAACACTTACCCATGTTGTAATGCTTATGCCAATATACACACCTAGCAAACCCTTACCAACAACTATTGAAATCGCTAAAATAAGCAATAATGCAGGAATTGCTGCAATTGTTGTGGCCAGCCATGTACAAAAAGAGTCCACCCAACCACGATAATAGCCTGCAAGAAGTCCGAGCAATGCACCAAATGGCACTGCTAAAAGTGAGGTTACGATACCTACGTGAAAAGCAATACGTGCTCCTTGAACAAGGCGTTGAGCAACATCACGCCCTAAATTATCTGAGCCAAGCCAAAAGGTATGTTGTGTTCCATCTGCAAGTGTAATAGTAGATAATGGAGGCAAATATCTAGCCTCCATATTTACTAAATTGTATGTAGCTATTTCACCATGTGCCTGAAAATATTGATAGGAACACTCTCCATAAAGTGCTGCTACAAAATAAATTAAAATTATAGCAATACAACAGCGAGTGCTAAATGAAAAGCTTTTGAATAGCTTAGTTACCTTCATTTCCTATTGCTTTTACTTCTTTAACAAAATCGTCAATAGACTCAAATCTGCGATAAACAGAAGCAAATCGAACAGCAGCCACCTCATCAATGCGCTTTAGATGCTTCATTAAAAGCTTACCTATCTCGTAGCTAGGAATTTCCATATCGTACTTTTCCTCAATAACATCAATTACGTTATCTACAAGCTTATCTATCTGCTCCATAGAAATTGGACGTTTCTGGCAAGCACGCATCACACCTGACAATAGTTTAGGGCGACTAAACTCCTCAAGGCGGCCATCACGCTTCACAACTTGAAGTGATTCACGAACAATTTCCTCATAGGTTGTAAAGCGGTGTCCGCATTGTAAGCACACGCGTCTACGGCGTATAGCTACTCCGCCACGAACTGTGCGGCTTTCTAGCACCTTATCATCATCATTACCACAGGATTTACAACGCATTTATTTCCTCAAATTAACTTTTGCAATAGTATACTTAAATTTTTGATTTATTATATCAAAAAAATATATAATCCTCAAGAAATTAGAATAAAAAAGCAAAAAAACATTACATACTCATCATGAAAAAAGATATTTTTTGTTGACTGGCAACGAAGGGATTTGGTAAGATAAAAAAATCTTTTTTATTTATATAAGGTAAAGGAATATTCTATGAGCATAATTGATAATTTACTAGCATTACAGAACCATGATGCAATAATCAGAAGCCTACAGCAACAAATCAATGATATTCCAGTCCGAATCGATCAGGAAAAGCATCTTGAAACACGTGCTCATGAAGAGCTAATTCGCGTTACTGATCAATTTGCTTCTGTTCAAACTCTTCTTGATGAGTTAGAAGCACGCTATGAGGAAGCTCTAGAAACAGTAAATTCCTTAACTGACGATTTAAATTATTGTGATGACAATCGCAAGGCCTCTATTGAAGAGACTCTTGGTTATAAGAAACGCGATTTAATTACTCTTGAAAGCAATCTTGCACACGCAAAAGAAAACCTAGCTTTAGTAGAGCAAGCACGTGCAAATTCACAGAAGAAATATGCTGATGCTACAGCAAGTGTTAAGGCTTACATTGATAGCATCAACAAAAAGACAGAAGAAGTTCAAGCAAAGCTTACTGTTGCAGAAGAAGAGCGTAAGGCATTGCTTGAGGCATTCCAGTCTCCTATTGAAAAGCGCTATTTAGCTTACTATGAGCGTTTCAGCAAGCGCCGCTGGCCAGTACTTGCACACATCTCTAGCAACTCTGTTTGTGAAGGCTGCCACATGGCTCTGCCACAAGCAAAGCAGCAAGCTGTTCGCAAAGCTGAAGGTATTGTTACATGCGACTATTGTGGTCGTGTAGTTTACTAATTGCTTTCGATTCGCTTTATTATTTTTGTCGGCCTGAGGAGGACGAGTCGCTGGCAGTATTTAACTGCTTGAGGAAAGTCCGGACTCCGCAGGGCAAGGTGTCCGGGTGTAATACCTGGAAGGGTGTGAGCAAATCACACTGATGGAAAGTGCCACAGAAAATAAACCGCCAGTGGCTTAGCTATTGGTAAGGGTGAAAAGGCGGTGTAAGAGACCACCGTAGCATGTAGAGATGCATACTGCAAGGCAAACCCCACTTGGAGCAATACCAAATAGGAAATGGCTTATTTACGGCCCGTAGATTTGCTTGACTCAGTCAAGTAGCCATTTCGGGTTGGTAGCGTTAGACGAATGACTCGAATTCTCGAAAGAGAATACAGAATCCGGCTTATGAATCCACAGGTCCGACTTTTTTATCCCCTGCCCAATATCAATCCTATAATCTGAAATTAGTATTAGCGTTGAGACTAAAGTCGAGAAGTGCTTAAACCACGGGATGCACAAAAAGGTGTACACGAATGAGAGTACACGAATGAGGGGGATGAGTGCGGATTTTCAAGAACACGAATGTGCACGGATTCACACGAATAGGTTGTGAAGGGGATGGTATGGGATTATTAGGTGGGAATTGGAAACCACGAAACACACGAAATGCACGAAAAACGGTACACGAATGGGGTGTGTGGTGGCAAAAAGTGCGAAGGAAGGGATACAAAATTAAAAGCATCATTGTGTGCTTATTTGCCACAATGATGCTTCTCACAT
>JAGCJJ010000070.1 GCA_017648065.1 Kiritimatiellia bacterium
CGCATTTTGCTGGCACGTTATGAAAGGGCTGGAGGAGCGCTTCTCTGTCGTTCAGCGCACCTCCAGCAACCGAAGAATAAAAGGTTTATTTCAATTGTTTTTTGGAAAAATTTTTATTTACCTAAAATAAACCGATTATACTTCGGAGGCGAGAGGTGCGTGGGTGATAGCGACACGCTCCTCTCGTATATTCCGCCTTGTACTCAAAACGGGCCTAGCGTGCTTTGCACGCACGCATTGCGTAAAAATTCAAACATAATTTAACTCCACCGGATATATTGCTTCGCAATGCTTCATATGCCGCAGGCATGCTTCATGGTGCTTTGCACGCACGCATTGCGTATAAATCGTAATTCATGAGACATTGTTATTTTTGTAATTGTTTTTTGTATGCGTATGTGTTCAGATGTACGCATTTCCAATTTGTGTTTTTAGCTTAATTATGTAAAAAAACGTTCTAATTCTAACTATTTTGTTAGTTTTTTAAGTATTGTAATTTTTTGGCATAAATTATGCTATATTCAAGAGTGGTATTATCAATATGTTATAAGATATTTTTTTCAAAAAATTGTGTTAACATTAAACAATTTATATGATAGAATATATGCAAGTTTTTCATATAAATTAAGGAGAAATTATGAAACAAAAAGTCTACTCTGCATTTGCAGATGTCAAAAAACTTTCAAGCGCTGGCTTGTTTATTTCTTTGTGTGCCGCAATGTCTTTTTGTGGTTGCAAAGTTACTGAATCTTCAACACCTATTGCTGCAGAAGCAGAAGCACCTGTAGCTGCAGAAGCACCTACTGTATTTGTTCCTGGTACTGTAGAAGAAAATCCATTTGGTGAATTGATTCTTGTTGATGAGATTGATTGTACTCAGGAAACACATAATCTTACTGTTTATCCAAGAGACAACTCAAGAATTGAAACAATTCTTGGTGTTCCTCACCGCGTACTTGATGTTCGCGAGGATGAATGCTCTTATATTAAGGTTACTGTTGGTAAAGGCAAAAAACTTAAGCCACATGGTTCTTATGTTCTAGTTATTGATTACCCAGATGATTTGCCTCGTAACTATCTAGTTCGTAATATGGCAATGGAATCTAAGCGTTCTTTCTATACAGGACGCAATGGTGGTGATTGCTTCAACGCTCATTATGTAGATCACAATCTTGAGTCTCTTGATATTCCTCAGTCAGGTAAGATTGAGAAGTGGGCAGCATATATGTCTATCCATGATTTCACAATCGATGAGCATGAGAAAGAGCGTAAGGACGTTCTTGCTGATGAAGGCTTTGAGCTAGTTATCGCTCAGTATACACGTAAGCAGGATCCTAATACCCATGGTGTTGCTCTAAGTAAGATTTATCTATACGAAATCCCTGATGAGAAGGCTGTTTATGCTAAGCTAGTTCTTCCTCCAGAAAATCTTCCACAGCGTCACCTTTTCTGGCGTGAGGAAATGGCTGATGGTGGTATGGACCGCAATAATCCAAAAATTGGATTTATCAGACATAAGTTCCGTCAGCTAAAAATGATGGGTATGGATACATATTGTAAGGATTTGCTAGAGTTTGGTCATGTTCAGCATTGGGATCCACTAGCATCTGGTATCTATATGTGGGATAGTGCTGATAGAAAGGTTTGGGACTCAATTGTTGAGGAAGCAGCTGCTCAAGACCTAAACATCCTACCATACTATGAGTACGCTGGTGCAAACTACATGGATAGAAATGGCAAGCCATCTCTAGGTCGTCAGCTAAAGGCAGAGCCTCTAAATACTGATATCAAGCCAGAGATGAAGAATTGCTACACACATATTTGGTGGTCAGAGAAACTACGTGTTGATATCACAGACCAGGATACATACGATGAGTTTAAGCAGGTTATCTACGGAACACTTCTACGTTACGAAGAACAGAAGAAGAATATGCTAGGTGTTTGGATTCGTCCTCGCCCAGCTCAGATGGCTGTAGGTTTTGCTGATGCAACACGTGAGCGCTTTGCATTTGAAGAAAATAACAAGGTTCCTGTTTCTCGTGATGATCTACGTAAGGACAAGACTCTATATGACCGCTATATCAAGTGGTGGGGCAAGAAGCGTGCTGAGTTTGGTGCAGGTATGCGCGATTACATGAAGGATAACGGTATCAAGAACCCAATCGTTATCTTTGATGGTGATACATCTGAGCCAGGTTCTGGTATGATTAATCAGCGTGGCATTGTAACAGATAATCCAGAGTACTGGAGAGAAATTTTCAGCAAGGCTCCATTTAATTACCAGGATCCTAATAAGAGCATTACAGATATTCGTAATCCAGCTATCGTTGATGAGCATTGGTTCCTAAAGGGTGTAAAGAGACCTGCAGGAACTTGGGGTCACTGGGAGTGGCAGCATGCTTGCCCAGGTGCAGATCCTGAGAGCTATCATGATGTAAATAATGTTTGGATTTCTATGACATTCCATCGTGTATTCTCAGTAAGCGATCCTTACTGCTTTAATCAGTTCAGCAATGCAAATGGTGGTCAGACAATTATTCGTCACTATGGCTTGAATGAGAATAACCTATTCCGTTTCGAAAGAGATGAAAATTACAATATCATAAAGGACGATAAGGGTAACAACAAGACAACAAGACTTTGCGGTTATGCAATTCACGATTCTGAGCGTGCAGGTCGTGCATGTATGCAGAGTGAGGTTCTTGCAATGGCAAATGGTAACCCATTCAATATTGGCTACCTAATTGGTTCAACATTTACACGTGGCTTTGCTGGCCCAGTACGTGAGTTCAACCGTAACTTCCTAGCACTTCCAGCTCTTCCTTCTGAGGTTGTAGCAGATGCATGCGCAGACAAAGAGGTTGTTCTTCGTAAGGTTGCTACAGAGAATGATGGAACATACTTTGCTCTAACACACACAGGTTATACAGCAAAGACTGTTGATGTTCGCTTCCCAGCTGGCACAGCAAATCTAAAGGTTGTTGTTTCTGGTAAGGAAGTTCCTCTAAAGGCTGATGGTTCTGTAAGCATTGAGATGCAGCCATGGCAGCTAGTTACATTCGTTGCAAAGTAATCGCTACGATTAACTAAACTTTGATAAAGGTCTGTTACATACCTTTTGGTTGTAGCAGACCTTTTATTTTTTGAAATCTGCTCCTGATTGCATGGTTTTGTTGTTGTCAATACAAGTAAGAGATTGCAATTGAATTTGATAAAGGTTTTTGGTACTATAATAAAACTAAAAAAATGGAGTAACCTTATGAAAAAAATATTATCAATTACTTTAACGTTGCTTACTGCAGCATTTTCGTTTGGTGCCTGGAGATATGTAGAAGATCCAGGAAAATGGAATAATGCTGGCGATAAAGCATATACCGGTTATATTACCGACGATACTACTTGGACTATCTACGTTCTAAAGCTTTCTGATGGAACATGGCAGCTTGGCGCTGGTACATTTGGTGTTGACTATAGCTCTGGAGGTGGCTCTTGTAATGCAGGCAGACCAAGTGGTTCTTTAGAATCAAACCAAAAAACAGACACTGGTGTAGGTTCTGGAGTCTTGGACCTTTGTGAGGCTTTTGACGATTTACCAGATATGCAATTTACAGCAATCGGTCCTAGATGCTTCTATAATCATAAGCAAATTACAGGAATTGTTATTCCTGCAGAAATTAAGGAGCTTAAATCCAGCGCATTTAATGGCAGCTCTTTGACAAGTATAACATTTGAGGCAGGTTCTCAATTAACAACTATTCAGGATTCTGTATTTAGAAGCGCACAAAGCATAAAGATACTTAATCTAAAGGACACAAAATTGGAAAGCATTGGATCTGGTTGCTTTGATGCTGCAATAGGTTTTAGAGAAATCTCTTTACCAAGCACCTTAACAACTCTTTCAAGCAGTGCTTTCTCTTACATTACAGACTCTGATATGGTATATCATTTCGCTGGTGCTATTCCAACAAGTATTGGCAGCACTGCATTTCGCCCTAGAAGCTTAAGTGAAAAAATCAAATGGGCTTTTTACGTTGATGTAAATACAAAAGGAACTTGGCCAATCAGAACTGATGTTGCATTTGCAGATGCAACTCTTCCTAATGTAGATGGCGTTACTTTTGCCGAAGAAGATTATCTTGGTTATTTGTATTTGTCAGATTTGCCTGGCAATAATATTAACAGCCCACAAAAGGTTTGGATATTTAAAGAAGGCGTATTAAGTGCTATAGTTCCTCCTTCTATCTCTGCAATTACTCAGACAGGAAGAAACGATGTTTCCATCGATTTGGTATTGGATATGGGAACTGCAGATGTAGCATCAATGGAAGTAACTCTGAATGATACAACAATCACAAAAGAAGGAACAGAAGCAGGTACTTACGAATTTGATTTTGAAGAACTTTCCCTTGAAACAACATATTCATGGGTTGCAATTCTTAAAGATGCAAATGGTGATACTGTTCAACAAATTGTTGGTTCAGCAACAACTCTTCCTCCAGATGTCTCAATTGGAAAGACATCATTCACACAACCTAAGGATGGTTTATCTGCTACAGTAATTGTAGAAATTGCAACATTGATTTCTGAAAGTGCTGAAATTGTATTTTCCTTTAATGGTGAGGAATCTGGAAGAAAAACTGTAACAGCTACAGGTGAGTACGGATTTGATGTTTCCGGTTTAAAATTAAATGAGATTTATAATTATTCATTTACTGTAACTTCATCAGAATATTCAGATGTGGCTACAGCAGAAGGAAGCTTTGAAGCAGATTATTATCATTGGGTTTTTACTCCTGTACCAAATGGTTACTTTAATGGTTGCCCATTCTCAGGATATATTTCTGACAGAAATTGGAATATTCGTGTATATTGCCCAGATCCGGAGAAACCTGACGAATTCTACCTAGGTACTGGTGGTGTAGGTACTAATGCTGCAGTAGGTGACGAAGGAAAAGGTATTCTCGATTTAACAACAGTTTATGAGGATACATTAAAGGCTGGTACACCTGTTAAGCTAGTGAAGGTTACTCCTTATTCATTCCCACAAAACCAAAAAATGGAAGGCATAATTTTCCCAAAAACATTAAAGCATATCAGTTTCTATACTTTCTATGGATGCCGCAGTGTTAAATTTGTAGATTTGTCTCAAACACAAGTAACAAATATTGAGGCAAGAGCATTCCAGGATAACTATGGTTGCTCAGAATATCGTTTACCTAAGACATTAGAGACGATTGGTGCTTGTGCATTTGCATGGGGCCCAGCAAAGCGTATATTCTACTTCTATGGTGATGTTCCTGCTGTTTCATTAACAACATCAAGTACTGGAACAGGAAATGTTGGTGGTGATCAGTCAATTTATCCTGGTGCTAATAATTATCAATGGGCTTATGTTGTTGATTCAAGAGCTTACCCACGCTGGAAGACTGATGCTTCTACAACATTGTATACAGAAGCAAATCCATTCCCTGACGGAGAAATCTCTTGGATTCCAGAGGCTGTTCGTTATGGAGTTGCTGATGGATATGCAAAGCCATTTGGTAATTCCACATTAGGTCGTGGTTATGATACATCCGCTAAAGGCAGGGCATATCTAATTCACGAAACATTGTTGCCTATAGGAACAATGATATTTGTAAAATAAGTTATCATAAATACGATAAAATATAGAGCTTCTCATGTAAATGGGAGGCTCTTTTATTTTATTTGATTTGCTTTTCATATATATAAAGTCTGATCGATTTGCATTATTAAAGAGACATAGCTTTAGCCATACTTGACTTTGTATTTTTGTTTATATATAATTTTTTGCAAACTAATCAAAAAAGGATATTTATGCTAGAAAATATTGAAACCTCTAAGCTAAAAAATGGCTTAACTGTCATCACATACTCCAGAGACGATGTAGAAAGTGTTTCAACGACATTTTATGTTAAGGTGGGAAGTCGCTATGAATCTAAAAATCAAAGTGGTATTTCACACTTTATTGAGCATATGCTATTTAAGGGTACAAAAAATCGTACAGCACGTGATATTGTAAATTCAATAGAAAGCCATGGTGGTGTGATGAATGCTGCCACATCGTACTCAAAAACATATTTCTATACAATTACTCCATACGATAAATTTGAGTATGCAATAGATATTCTTTCTGATATTTATCTTAATCCTCTTTTCAAAAAGGAGGATGTAGAGAATGAGAAAAATGTAATCTTAGAGGAATATAATGGAGATTTAGATGACCCAATGTCCGCTGCTTTTGATAATTCTTCTTGTGCTCTTTGGCCAAATCATCCGTTGGGACAGAAAATTTTGGGTATACCAAAAACAATTTCATCAATGACACCAGAACTACTAGCAAAGTATCATAAAAAGCATTATATTCCTGCAAATACAGTTGTTGTTGCTGTAGGTAGAATAACCCATAAACAAGTAGTAGATGAGTTAAATAAGCATTTTAAAGGTAAGAAGTTTTCTTCAAATAAGCAAAGTGAATTTAAGCCTGTAAATGAGTCTATAAAATTGCAAAATCTTATTGCAGAAGCTCGCGATGTAAATCAAGTTTCAGCGGTTGTCAGCTATCGTCATAACATAGGTGCATTAGACGAGCGTTTTGATAGTATTGGTTTGTTGGGTTATATTTTAGGTGGTAATATGAGCTCACGACTATTTCAAGAAATTCGTGAAAAGAAAGCTCTTTGTTACTCAATAAGTTCAAATCCTTTGTTCTTCGCTGAGACTGGTGCAATGCAAATTATGGTAGGCCTTGATAAATCAAAAAGTCTTAAAGGCTTACAGGCAATTGCAAAGGAATGCAAAAAACTCACAAAGAAGAAGGTTTCTGCGGAAGAATTGCAGCGTGCAAAGGATTATTTAATTGGCACAACAAGAACAGCTTATGAGTCAACATCAAGCCAAATGCGTTGGATAACTAGTACGCTTTTTCGTGATAAGTATAGAACGCCAACAGAGCGCTGTGAAGCGATAAAAAATGTTACTTCAGATGATATTCTAGAGCTGGCTCGGTTGATTTTCAAAGAGGAAAATCTTTCTTTATCTATCATACATCCAAATAAAGATTTTCCAGATACACCTGAAGCAATAATCAAGGCTATGCAAAATTAATTTTGTGCAATATGTGGATTTGCTTTAATCGACATACTGCACTTTAGAAATAGAGCAAGGCGAAATGCCTTGCTCTGTAGTTATGTCTTGCACCATGTGTGGCGCAGATGTTTATTTCATTACAATTTCTACTACAGGAATTGCTACATTAGGATGCTTAATAGGCAAGCGTAGTGTAACTGTTCCTTCTGGAAGATCTTCGTTATTCCAGGATTTCTTTGCATTTTCAATGTACTCAATTTCTGTGCCATCATGCAAGAATTGAATGAATGAGAATTTGCCAGCTAAACCAGGAAGATGTAAGCGTGCTAATGGCCAATCTGTAATGTGAACGTATAGACGCTTTGTCTTTGGATTCCATGTGTAGCGTGCACCATTTGGCTCAACAAATTCCTCTGGAGCCATAGTGCATCCGTAGATTGAGCGACTGTTGTATTTCATCCATCTTGCAAAATCATTTAGACGTTCTACTGCGCGATAGTCAAAGTAACCACGTGATGTAGGACCTACGTTCATAATTAGGTTGCCGCCACGTGCAACATGCTTGATAAGCATCTCAATGCATTGCTTCTCGCTCTTCCATGTTTCTTCGTCACGAGCATAGCCCCATGATCCAGAGAATGTCTGACAGCCTTCCCAAACAGCAATTGTGCCATCTGCATTTCTTGGTGGATATTCTGGCTGGAATTGCTCAGGAGTGACAATACTCTTAAATTCAGGTAAATCTAGGCGATTATTGATAATTGTATCAGGAGAAAGCTTTTGAACAAGCTCAACAATCTTTTCGCTTTCCCATTCGTTTCTTCCCTTACCAGGCATACCTCTATACTCGGTCTTTGGATAAGAGAAATCGAACCACATAATATCGATTTTGCCATAGTTTGTTAGAAGTTCTGTGATTTGGTTACGCATATATTTTGCATATTTGCGAACATCGCGTGTCTTGTTCATCTCTAATGCATCAGGATGATTTCTTAGAGGATGGATTGCATCAATAGGGAACTCTGGGTGATACCAATCAAGAAGAGAGTAGTAAAAACCAATTTTTAGCCCTTCTGCTCTGAATGCGTCAACGATTTCCTTTAGTAAATCACGCTTTGCTTGTGTCTTTGTTGCCTTATAATCTGTATATTTAGAATCCCACAAGCAGAAGCCTTCATGATGCTTTGATGTGATGACAAGATATTTCATGCCAGCATCTTTAGCCATACGAGCCCATTCTTTTGCATCAAGCATATCTGGGTTGAAATTATCAAAATACTTTTGATAGTCTTCGTTGGAAATCTCTCGGTGATTTTTAATCCACTCATTGTTTGCTGGAATAGCATACAGACCCCAATGGATGAACATACCGAAGCGTGCCTCGGTAAACCACTCATATTTATTTATTGCTTTAGTTTTTTTTGTGCATTTAGTTGTTTTAGTTGTTTTTGTAGCTTTCATATTATCTCCAACTAGGTTTTGTAATTAAATGGTGTTGTTTAGGCTTCTTTAATTGCTTTACGAAGCACAGGCAGAATATTTTCATACATACGATAGAAGCCTAAATCGTTTGGATGGCAACCATCGACTGTGCATGCATCACGATTTGCTGTGCCAAAAAGTATTTCTCCATCAATGAAGTAAAGATGTTTATCTCCTGCTGCAATTGCTTTTTCATAATTCTCGCGAATTAAGTTACGGCGTTTGCTTTTAGTTTCATAATCGCGATCTTTCCAAATATCACACATTGATATCATGATAATTGGCAGGTTTGGGTGTGCTTCGCGAATGATTTTATAGAAAGGCTCATGGGTTGCTCGCAAATCATCTATATCTTTTGCATTATGGTCATAATCCATAACAAATACACCTAAATCAAGCTTTGCAATTGCTTTTGCAACTGCTGGCTCTCCCTTGCCACAGCCAGAGAAACCTAAGTTGATTTGCTCTGCATTTACATCGCGACAAAGCATTGAACAATAATTATTGCCAGGACGAGAAGCACAGCCTCCCTGGGTAATTGATGAGCCATAGAATAGAATTGGCTTAATTGCATGAGGTGTTGGTGCTTCAATTTTTGTGCCAGGAGGGAAGCCGATTTCTAGCTCCGTTATTCCTCCGTATAATGGAAAATTAATGCACCAATCACGCATCTCGTTAGTCCAGGTTGTATTATTAAAAACGACTTGCTCAATATCTGTTTCTGATAGAGTAGGTCTGACAGTGCTAACATGATGACAATCCTCGCCAAATTTTCCTACATAAAGGTCAAAACCATTTGCTCCTGTTCGTGGCATATGGTTCATTTCTAGCAGAGTATTGATTTTTGCACGAATGCAAATAAATGTTGCGTCTGTACGAAAACGGGCACATCCACCAGACGTTATAGAGTGACCAGACCAATATGCACCTGAATTGATATCTTCATCGATTTTAAGAAAATCGGGCAGACGATTGAATTTGCCTTCTGCCAAACTGCCCCAAGGAAAGCCTTCTACAGAAAATGGCTTGCTAAGAACATTGTAGTAATTAACCTCTCTGTCGCCTACAGTAGCTACCTTAAAATTGGAATCGATTTCTTCAATTGTTTTCATTTTGATTACTTTGGTTGTATGGGAGTTACATTGATTATAAGTAAAAAATCAACCTTTTTTTACTATTCTACCATATACACAAAAAAGAAATAAAGCATAAAGTAGAGATGCAAATATGAAATTATGTTGTTCTGCGTTGCGCAAATAAAAGATATTCTTAACTCATAATAGGTAAACCTATTATTGAAACTATGGTGCGTTTTTGCTAAAATACAACTAATAATTTTCAGTTTTGTCTAGTTTTTTAATTTGAATAAAGGTTTTTAAGATGGGAAAAAGAAGAATTGTAGTTACATCTGCATTGCCATATGCAAATGGTGATATTCATTTAGGTCATTTGGTTGAATATTTACAGACAGATTTTTGGGTTCGCTATCAAAAGCTTCGTGGTAATGAGTGCACTTATGTTTGCGCTGACGATACACATGGTACACCAATTATGATCCGCGCAAAGAAGGATGGCATCACACCTGAAGAGCTAATTGCTGAAAGCTATAAGCGTCATACAGCTGACTTCTCTGAGTTCCAGATTAAGTTTGATAATTTCTACTCAACAAATTCTCCTGAAAATCTTGAATTCTGTAAGCAAATCTATGCAAAGCTTAAGGAAAATAAAGCTTTGGATTTTAAGAGCATTCCTCAGCTTTATTGCCCAACAGATAAGATGTTCCTCCCAGATCGCTTTGTTCGTGGTACTTGCCCTAAGTGTGGTGCAGAGGATCAGTATGGTGATTCTTGTGAGAAGTGTGGCGCAACTTATAACCCAACAGATTTGAAGGATGTACATTGCTCTGTTTGCGGTGAGCGTAAGCTTGAGACACGCGAGAGTGAGCACATTTTCTTTAACCTAGAGCAGTTTAAGGAATATCTCCGTGCGTGGTTGAAGGATCATACAGCAGAGGATGTTGCTAACAAGCTATATGAGTGGTTTGACGAAGGCACAACTCTAATGCCTTGGGATATTTCTCGTGATGCTCCATACTTTGGTTTTGAAATTCCGGATCATCCTGGTAAGTATTTTTATGTTTGGCTTGATGCCCCAGTTGGATATATGGCATCTCTAAAGAATTGGTGCACCAAGAATAATGAAGATTTTGATGCTTGGTGGAATAATCCAGATGCAGAGCTATATCACTTCATCGGTAAGGATATTGTACGCTTCCACTGCTTGTTCTGGCCAGCAATGCTTCATGCAGCAGACTTTAAGGGACCATCTCAGGTATTCGTACATGGCTTCTTAACAGTTAATGGCAAGAAGATGAGTAAGTCTCGCGGTACATTTATCAGTGCTCGCACATATCTTGATTGCCTAGATCCAGCATTCTTGCGTTATTATTATGCTTGCAAGCTAAATAACACAACAGATGACGTAGATCTAAATCTTGAGGACTTTGTACAGCGTGTTAATAGCGATCTTGTTGGTAAAATTACAAACCTTGCATCACGTGGCGTTCAGATGCTTAATAAGCGCTTAGATGATGGCATGGGTGTAATGGACGAAGAGGGCTTGAAGCTACGTGACGAATTTTTGTCACGCGCAGAGACAATCGCAGCACACTACGAGGCACGTCATTTCTCTCAAGTGCCAGTTGAGGTTTGTCGCCTAGCTGATTTGGCAAATGAGTACTTTGACGCAAAGCAGCCTTGGGCAACAATTAAGACTGATCCAGAGGCAACACGTGTTACTTTAACAAACATCTTGAATCTATTCCGTATCATGGCAATTTATTTGTCTCCAATTCTTCCTGTATATGCTGAGAAGGCAGCAGCATTGTTTGGAGAGCAGTCATACACATGGGAAGATATCAATAAGAAGCTGGAAAATCAGAAGGTTGCAAAGTACGAGTATTTGGCTAGCCGTGTTCCACCTGAGAAGGTAGAGGAAATGGTTGAGAAGTCAAAGGCTCAGGCAGAGGCAGCAGCTGCAGCAGCAGAGCCAGCTGCAGCTCCAGCAGTTCCATTGAAGCCAGAGATTGAATTCCCAGAATTTGACAAAGTAGATATGCGCGTTGCTTTAGTAGAGTCAGCAGGTTTTGTTGAGGGTTCAACTAAACTGTTGCAGTTTACTTTGGATTTAGGCCCATTAGGCAAGCGTAATATTTTCTCAGGTATTCGTGCATATTATCCAGACCCACAGGTATTGGTAGGCAAGAAGCTGATTGTTGTTGCAAATCTAAAGGCACGCAAGATGCGCTTCGGTGTTTCCGAGGGTATGATTCTATCTGCAGGTTCAGAGGAGAAGGGCTTCTCTGTACTGACAGTTATGGATGATGCTCAGCCAGGCGACCTAGTTTCTTAATGGCGTAGCCATATGAAGCCATATCCTCCACATGTTTTTGCGCAATGGAAACAGAGCCTCTCGTTATTGCGAGAGGCCCAGCAATGCATTGGGGCAAGTGGTCAGGATAAGGCAATTACTCGTGCTGCAGCCTATATGCAGGCAGCAGATGATGAGCATTTACGCAGGCTTGCCGGATTGCTTCACGATGGTATGACGCATGCAGAGTTTTTGTGTGTGCTTGTGCCAGTAGAGCGTGTTGCATCACGAGATCATGTGACAGATGCAATAATGTTTGCAGATGTAACTACAGATGATGCTGTGCAAACACCTATAGCTCCTGCACTCCCTGTAATCGTAATTCTTGATAATTTGCGCTCAGCAATCAATTTGGGCGGAATTTTTCGTACCTCAGAATTTTTTGGTGTACAAGAGCTATGGCTTTGTGGATACACTGCCACACCAGAGCATGAGCATGTGGCAAAGTCTGCTATGGGAACAGATACTCTTTTATCATGGCGTTATTTTGAAAATACGGCAGCAGCAATTCTTGAGGCTAAAAAGCAGGGATATCAATGCTATGCGCTGGAGACATCCCCGTCTGCAAAAAATATAAACACATTTGGCTTTACATATCCTTGTGCATTAGTTTTGGGTAATGAGCGTTTTGGTATTTCACAGGATGCTTTGGCATGTTGTGATGAGCTTTTGGCAATACCTGGCTATGGACGCAAAAATTCAATCAATGTGGCAAGTGCTTATGCAATTGCAATCAATCAGTTAAGTCATGCATTTCGTAATAGGTAGATACATATGGAAATTGCCGCAATAAAAAATCTGGCCTATGAGATAATGGGAAACAAGGAGGAGGTGCCTCACGGAGAGGGGTATCGTCTTGCACATGGCTACCGAGTAGGTGGAATTGCTGAGTGGCTTGCTCATGAATTGGGTGAGAATGACGAGTTGGTTTTCATTGCTGGTGTACTCCATGATATTGGTAAGGACAAGAACCAAAATCTTGAATCAGATGGTGTGCGCCATGGCCCTCGTGGTGCAGAAATTATTCGTAAGCAATTTATCCATTATATGAGTATAAATGAGCTTGAAAGAATCACCAATATGGTTGAAAACCATAATGCTCGCCCTAAAAGTAAATGGTTTATTGATAAAGAGAAACCTGTTCTTCCTGCAGAGGTACTGATTATTCAGGATGCAGATTTATTAGATCATTTTGGAGAAGAGGGTATAAATATTACTCTCAACTGGGGGCGATTCTTCAAAAAGTCCCGTGAGCAAATACTCAAAGAGTGGAAATATGGTGAGCGTACCCAGCGTATGCATGAAGAGGTGCGACGCTCACTTAATTTTGAGGTATCGGTAGTGGAATTTGACCGACGCATTAAAATTATGCAGGATTTTTTTGCAAAGTTTTAAGTAAAACTATTTTGATTTGTGTTTCAGCAGTATGTTCTTACTTAAATAATATACAACTGTTGTATAATAGGCAGCTTTTCAATTATTATTGAAAACGCAATAATAGTTTGATAAAATAAACGCACAAATTTGTAATAGAATTTTACACTAAAAATAACTCATAAATTGTTAAGGAATAAAAATGGAAACAGCAAAAAAGAATGTTGGTTTTAATGGCAAACAAATGGCTATTTGGCTAGGTGCTCTTGTCATTGGTGTTGTAGTTGGTCTAAGCTTTGCACCAGATGGCTCTGTAATTAAGTTATGTGACTTTATTGCAGGAATTTATACTCGTTTATTCAAGTTTGTTGCTGTGCCTACAATTGCACTTGTTATTACAACAACTCTTGCTTCTTTGGGCGGACAAAAGAATACAGGTAAGATTTTTGGCTTTACAATTATGTACACAATCTTAACAACACTAGTTGCTTCTGTTCTGGGTGCTGTTCTTTATAAGGTTATTTCTCCAGATTCAATTCCACAGGAGATGATTGCAAGCAGCTCTGATAAAGTAGCAACATATGAAGGTAATGTTTCAAGTGTTTATGAGCATATTCTAAATATTGTTCCAGATAATGTTATCAATCCATTTAGCAGTGGCAGTGTACTAAGCATTCTTATTATTGCTGCAGCAGTTGGTTTGTCATTGGCATTTATTAAGCGTACAGAAAATACAGAAGTATTGATTAAGGCTATCAATGGTCTTCAAGAAGTATTCTTCGCAATTATTCGTGCTTTGGTTTGGGCATTGCCACTAGGTATCATTGCTTTCGCAGCACAGTTGGCTGTTCAGATGTCTGGCGAAATGGCTGCAAAATCAATTGGTAAATATGTTGCAGTTGTTCTTGGTGGAAATATAATTCAGTTCGTTGTTATTCTTCCACTTTTCCTATTGATTTCAAAAATTAATCCTCTAAAGGTTTTCAAGAATATGCTACCAGCTGTGTTGATGGCTTTCTTCACAAAGAGCTCAACAGCAACATTGCCTGTAACAGTTGCTTCTGCTGAAAATAATATGAAGGCAAAGCCAGAGGTTGCACGCTTTGTTCTTCCTATGTGCTGCACAATCAATATGAATGGTTGCGCTGCATTTATTCTTGTTACATCTCTATTTGTAATGCAAAATGGTGGCATTCCTTTGACATTGTCAACAATTGCTATTTGGGTTTTAATCTCTGTAATCTCAGCAATTGGTAATGCAGGTGTTCCAATGGGTTGCTTCTTCCTAACTCTGTCTTTGGTATCAAGTGTAGAGGGTGCACCTCTAGGCGTTATGGGTGTAATTCTACCTATCTACGCAATTATTGATATGGTTGAGACAGGTGTTAACGTTTGGTCAGACTCTTGTGTCTGCGCAATGGTTAATAAAAAGATGGATAAGTAAGTTTACAGGTAGGGGTATTTATGATTAAGGATCGTATTTCTAATTCAAAGCTTTATTTGAATGCTCACCCTTTGTTTGCTAAGGCATTTGAGTGGCTAAATGAGTTTGGTGCAACAGCTCCTGATGGTAAGGTATTTCTTGAGGGAGAGGATTTGGTTGCTATTCCTCAGCACTATACATCACATCCTTATGTTGATAATAAGTATGAAACACATAAGCGTTACATTGATATTCAGGTAGTGCTTGATGGTGAGGAGTTGGTTTATCTTGGCAATCCAGATCAGATGGTTGTAAATATTCCTTTTGATGTTGAGAAGGATATTGATTTCCGTACTGGCTTTGGTGAAGCAACAACACTTAAGGCAGGTGAGTTTATGGTGATTTATCCACATGAAGCTCATGAGCCAGCTGTGTCAACAGCTTCAGGTGATAAGCCTGTTCATAAGATTATCTTTAAGGTGGCTGTCAGCCGCCTATAATTACTGTAGTTATGGAAGACAGCTGTCAGTGCAAGCATTGTCATGAGCATTCTCATGGTGCAAACTCCCACAATAGTTCTGCTAATGTGGGAGTGGGGCAGCAGTCTTCCAAAGAATGTGCTGTCAGGGTTCGCGATGTGTGCTTTTCATATCAAGGCCCTGAAGTACTGCACAATATCTCATTTGAAATTCCAGAGAAATCGCTAGTAGCGGTTATAGGTCCAAATGGTGGCGGAAAGACAACCTTGCTTCGTCTTCTTCTTGGTGATTTAAGACCACGCTTTGGAAAGATTGAGATATATAATCAGCCACCACATAAACAGCGAAATCGCATTGGCTTTGTTCCTCAGCAAATCAATTTTGATAATCAATTCCCAATTACAGTTCTTGAGGCAGTGATGACAGGACTGATTGGTTCAAGAATTTTTGGTGGTTTTTCTAAGTCAGATAAAGAGGCAGCAAGTGCTGCCATCAAGCGAGTAGGGCTCGAAGGATTTGAGAAAAAACGCTTTTCGGAGCTGTCTGGCGGTCAGCGCCAGCGCGTAATAATTGCTCGCGCACTTGCAAATGATCCTGATTTGCTTTTCCTTGATGAGCCTACAGCAAATGTAGACTCTGCCACAGAGTTAGAACTGTTTAAGCTGTTTCAGGAGCTTGCAAAAGAAAAAACTCTTATAATGGTTTCCCATAATGTGCGTGTTGTTGTTTCTCATTCAACACATATTTTGTGTGTTAATCACACTGCCGCACTTCACGATTTAAATAATGGCGTAGATGTTGATACAGAGCTGATACCTCTTGATAATTTCGGAGATTTAAAGAGCTTTGTTCACGAGCATACCCCTTCTCATGTAAATCATCATATGGAGGCTTTGTATATGCCTCATAAGGGTGAGAAGCAGGATTATTAGGATTTCTTATTGAAGGAGCTTTTATGCAGCTTGCACAATTAAAGGATGATATGGCATTAGATCCATATATGCCAAAAATAAAGGAACGTAAGCAGCGTCTTGCCGCATTAAAGAAAAAGCTTGCCCCACGCGGAAAGTTGGCAAGCTTTGCTTGTGGCCATGAATATTATGGCTTGCATCATCAGAAGGATGGTGGCTGGTGCTTCCGCGAGCTTGCTCCAAATGCTACAGCAATGTGGCTTGTAGGAGATTTTTCTAATTGGGAGCGTCGCCCAGAATATGAGGTAAAGCGCATCAATACAGAAGGTGTGTGGGAGATAACTCTTCCGGAGTATGCAATAAAGCATGGACAGCATTATCAGCTTCATTTAGCATGGAATGGGGGCGAAGGTCAGCGCCTTCCTAGCTATGTAAGGCGCGTTGTGCAGGACTATGCCACAAATATCTTTTCAGCTCAAGTATGGGCTCCGGAACAGCCATATATTTGGAAAAATCCAAAATTTAAGATTACATATGAAAATCCTCTTATTTACGAGAGCCATATTGGAATGGCACAAGAGGAAATGCGCGTTGGCACATATAATGAATTTCGCGAGCACACCCTGCCACGAATAGCAAAGGCTGGCTACAATACTGTCCAGCTAATGGCGATTATGGAGCATCCTTATTATGGCTCCTTTGGCTATCAGGTAGCAAATTTCTTTGCTTGCTCATCACGCTTTGGTACTCCTGAAGAGCTAAAGCAACTTATTGATGAAGCTCATGGCATGGGAATTGCCGTAATTATGGATATAATTCATTCCCATTCTGTTCGTAATGAGAATGATGGCTTGGCTCGCTTTGATGGAACTGATTATCTTTATTTCCATGGGGGAGAGCGTGGCCACCATCCAGTATGGGATTCATCTTGTTTTGATTATGGGCGACTCTCCACCTTGCATTTGCTATTGTCCAATTGTCGTTATTGGTTGGATGAATTTCATTTTGATGGTTTCCGCTTTGATGGTGTAACAAGTATGCTATATTTGCATCATGGCTTAGGTGTTGATTTTGTCAGCTATGATCAATATTTTGATGGTCAGGTGGACGAGGATGCTTATACATATCTTGGGCTTGCAAATCAGGTAATTCATGAGGTGCGTCCAGATGCAATTACTATTGCTGAGGATGTTAGTGGAATGCCAGGACTTGGTGCTCCTCAAAAGGATGGCGGAGCAGGATTTGATTATCGCCTTGCTATGGGCATTACAGAGGCATGGGGCAAGCTTGCTCGTGAGGTGCCTGATGAGGCTTGGTATATCCCATGGCTATGGCATGAGCTTACAAATCGCCGTGCCGATGAGAAGACAATTAGCTATGTTGAGTGTCACGATCAAGCGCTTGTCGGTGGAAAGACTTTATTCTTTGAGATGTCTGGTCCGGCAATCTATGATTCCATGCATAAGCGTTCTGGAAATTTAACAATTGAACGTGCAGTGGCTATTCATAAGCTTGCACGCTTGGCTACACTTGCTACAGCAGGACATGGCTACTTGAACTTTATGGGAAATGAGTTTGGTCATCCAGA
>JAGCJJ010000005.1 GCA_017648065.1 Kiritimatiellia bacterium
GATGGCGGTTTTAAGAAGCCATGGGAGCGCGATGAAAAGCGCAGCTTTGACCGTGATGAGAAGAGAGACAATGGCTTTAAGCGCAAGAGTTTTGATGCTGCAGAGGATGTAGCACCAGCAAAGAAGCCAGAGTCTGTTCCTTCACGCCCAGAAGGTGAACTACTATTTGGTCGCCAGCCAGTAATCGAGATGCTAAGAGCAAATCGCCGTCAGGTACTAGATATGGTTCTTGCTGATGGAATAAAGGATAGCGATGAGGTAGACGAGATTAAGAAAGCATGCGAAGAGCGTGGCATTCGTATTCTTAAGCATAAGCGTGAGACACTTGATGCATGGATGAATTCTGCAAATCATCAGGGTGTTGTTGCTGTTTGTGCTGACTATCCTTATGTAGATATCGATGAACTATACGCAGAGGCAGAAAAAGAGGATGAAGAGAATCAGCTTTTTGTTATCCTTGATCATGTAGTTGACCCACAGAATTTAGGTTCTATCATTCGTTCCTGTGAGTGCGCAGGTGTTAAGGGTGTTGTACTTCCTGCTGACAGAGCAGTTGGTGTAACTCCTGCAGCAGTTCGTGCATCAGCTGGTGCAGCAGAGCATATTCGCATTGCTCTTGTTCCAAATATCTCTGAAGTAATTGATAGACTAAAGAAATACAATGTATGGACAACAGGTCTTGAGGCTCTTCCAGAATCCAAGAATTATACAGACATTGACTTCAAGGGCAAGGTTTGTATCGTAATTGGCAGTGAAGGACAGGGTCTTGGCCGCCTAGTTCGCGAGCGCTGTGACAACCTAGCACGTCTACCTATGTTTGGTAAGGTAGGTTCACTAAATGCTGGTGTTGCTGGAGCGTTAGCAATTTATGAAGTTATTCGCCAGCAGAGTGCAAAATAGTTATCAAGCTATAGTTTCTAATATATATTTATAGTAAAGAAGTAAAATGACAGAACAATTCAAGGTTTTAAAGACAGCAAAGGTGCTAGATGGTAGCTTTGAGGCTCGCCGCTCCCAGCTTATGACTAAGCATGGGGTTGTAGAGACTCCTTGCTTTATGCCTGTTGGCACACAAGGCACTGTAAAGACCTTAGAGCCTAGAGACCTAAAGGAACTAGGCGTAGGAATGATTTTGTCTAACACTTATCACTTGATGCTTCGTCCTGGCAAGGAAATTATGGAGGCTGTTGGAGGTCTCCATAGCTTTATGCAATATGATGGACCAATCTTGACGGATAGTGGAGGCTTCCAAGTATTTTCTCTTGGAAAGCTTCGCAAGATTCGTCAAGATGGTGTTGAGTTTAACTCCCACATAGACGGCAAGCGCTTTTTCCTAGGTCCAAAGGAATCAATTGCAATGCAAAAAGCAATTGGCTCTGATGTGGCAATGTGCTTTGACGAATGCATCCCATATCCATGCACACCTGAATATGCACAAAAATCTATTTCCAAGACATTGGCTTGGGCAAAGGTTTGTGCAGAGCAGGAGCTTGCAGATGGACAAAAGCTCTTTGGCATTGTTCAAGGAGGCATTTATCCAGAGCTACGCAAACGCTGTGCAGAAGGATTAGTAGATATTGGCTTTGATGGCTATGCTGTAGGTGGAGTAAGTGTTGGTGAGCCAGAGGATGTTCTTATTAAGGGAGTTGAGGATAGCACACCATATCTTCCTGAGGATAAGCCTCGCTATTTGATGGGTGTTGGAGACAGATTGCAGATGGTAGAAGCGGTTGCACGCGGTATTGATATGTTTGACTGCGTAATACCTACACGCCATGCACGCAATGGATCTGCATTTACTCGCCATGGCTCAGTGCAAATCAAAGCTGGCAGATACAAGCAAGATTTACGCCCTGTTGAAGAAGGCTGTAAGTGTGTTTGCTGCCAAAACTTTACACGTGCCTACATCCGCCATCTGCTAAATGCGGGAGAAGTATTAGGAATTCGCTTGCTAACTCTTCATAATATTCATTGCTATATGGAATTTATGCGCGAGCTAAGAGCCTCACTAGACAATGGTACCTTTGAGGAATTTAGACGTATTGCTCATGAAGAGCTACGTAGCAGTAGAGATTAATTTAAAAACAAACAAAAAAGAGAGAAACAATAAAAATGAATACATTAACAACAATTATGGCTAATGCAGCTGCTCAACCACCAGCACAATCTGCTGGAGGCTTTGCTTCATTCTTGCCTATCATCATTATATTTGCAATTTTCTATTTTATTCTTATTCGTCCACAGCAACGAAAGGAAAAAGAACGTAAGCAGCAAATCAATGAACTACGTGCTGGCGCAAAGATTCTATTTGCAGGTGGCCTAATCGGCACAATTGCAGAGGTTAAGGAATCTACCTTTATGGTGCAGATTGCTCCAAATACAGTTATTGAGATTGCTCGTGGTGCTGTACTACGCACTATCAAGGATGGCGAAACTCCTTCCGTTGAGGCACGCTAATAATATAACAAACATAATATAAACTAAGGTATAATAAAATGAAAACAGAAGCATTATGGAAATGGATTGTTCTAGTTGTATTACTAGCATTTTCATTTATTCTAATTGGTAAAAAGGGTGAAAATATTCGTCTAGGTCTTGACCTTCAGGGCGGATACAGCTTTACTCTTGAAATAGATCAGGATGCCCTAAAGCAGACAATTATTGAACGCGCTGAGTCTGAAGGCAAAACTCTTACAGAGGAAGAAATTGCTGTTAAGATGGACAAAGCTATGAGCAATGCTAACGAAACAGCAGTTGAAGTTGTTCGCGCTCGTATCGATGCTCTTGGCACAGAAGAGCCAGTTATCTCACGCGGTAGCAATGGCCGTATCTATGTACAGATGCCAGGCGCAACTGAAGAGAAGCGCCAGCAGGCTGAAGAACTAGTTCGCAGTGTTGCATTCCTAAAGTTCAGCCTAGTATCTGAGAGCTCAGCTCAGAAGGTTGCTAAGCTACTAGCTGACAGCAAAGCTCCACGTGGCTACAAGATGTCAGAGGACAACAATGGCAATCCTTGCTATGTTAAAGACCTTTCTCAGAATGTTGATTATACATCTTCAGAGTATGCTCTTTACCTACGTAAGTTTGGCAATCCAAATCCTGGAACAAACTTCATGCTAGAAAAGCAGTCTCAAGATAAAATTGATTACTACTACCCTATCTTCGTAAAGCGCACAGTTGAACTAACAGGTGAAAACCTATCACGTGCTAAAGCAGATTCAAACCCACAGACAGGCGAGCGCATTGTCAGCCTAACATTTGACTCTGAAGGCAGAAGAAAGTTTGCTGCAGTTACAGGCAAAAACATTGGTAAGCAGCTAGCAATCATCCTTGACGATGTTGTATATTCTGCACCAGTTATCCAATCTCGCATTGATGGCGATGCAATCATCACAGGCCGCTTCTCTGTAGAAGAGGCACGTCAGCTACAGAATGTTCTAAATGCAGGTTCTCTACCAGCTCCACTAAAGTTCATGGGTAAGCGCTTCGTTTCTCCAACACTTGGTGAGGATGCAATCGCAAATTCAAAGCTAGCAATCATCGTTGGCTGCATTGGCATTTTCGTATTCCTAGTTATTTACTATCGCACAGTTGGTATTGTAGCAGCAATTGCTCTTGCTCTAAATATCGTATTGCTTCCAGTATTTGCAGTGATTGCTTCTGGCGTATTGAGTGCATTTGCTCAGGATGCTACAGCAAGCTCATCAATTACAAAGCTACCAGTTCTAACACTTCCTGGTATCGCAGGTATCCTTCTAACAATCGGTATGGCAGTTGACGCAAACGTTCTTATCTTCGAGCGTACACGTGAAGAAATTGCAGCAGGTCGCCCAACATTTGCTTCTATCATGGCTGGTTATCAGCGTGCATTCCTAGCAATCTTTGATGGTAACCTAACAAC
>JAGCJJ010000071.1 GCA_017648065.1 Kiritimatiellia bacterium
ATACTCACAATATAATAACAACAAAACCACCCTCGTAAGAGAGTGGTTTTGTTGTTTTATATAATTGCTGTGTAATCAGCGATCGAATTACTTACGACGGCGGATTAGCATTGCAACGCCTGCAAGTGCTAGCATAGCAGATGCTGGCTCAGGAACAGCTGTTGCCTTTGTCCAGTTTGAACCAGTTGTGCCCATTGCGTTAGCAACAGCAACGTTTTGTGTGTACTTAAGTGCTGTTGAATCCCAGTTTGCACTTGAGTCAGTAACTGTGAATACATCAGAAGCCCAGAAATATGTATCTGTGCCATCATTGTATGTTACCACAAATGCGAAGTCTGTACCTTTAGCAATCTTGCCTGCAGAAATATCTGTTGTATCTGCCCAATCAAATCCATAAGGACTTGAAGTAGCTGCAGACATAGACAAGTTGTTTGTGCTCTTTGTAGCAGCAACACCATCAGTAGCACCTAGTGCAACATCGTTTGCATATGCTGCCCAATCAGCAATACCATCAAGGCATACAAGTGTAAATGTAGCACCGCCATTACCAACAGCTGTACCATTGAATTTTACTTGGCCATTGATACCCCAGTTAATCTGAGCAGCCTGAACTGACATAGCAACTAGTGCTACAGCAGCGATTGTTAGGAATTTTTTCATTGTTTATTTTCTTTCTATTTAGTTTTTAGTTTAACCTATATCAGTTATTGATATAAGAAATTATTTGAAAGTTAGAGTGCCGTTGCCTGATGAAACAATCCAGAATGCACCACCAGCAGGAATTTCTGTTGTTGCTGTAGCACCTGCATCCATATCAAACCATGTACCTGGTGTAGCACCGAACATCTCCATAATTCCATTTTCATCATACTCATCACCTGTGTAATAGAGAGTAATTTGATACATTTGTGTAGAAGGATCCCAAATCATAAGTGTGTCACCAGCGTCTGTCTCAAAAGTCCAGTCAAATCCAGTTAACCCACTTACTGTAAATAACTCGTTAACGCTTACAGCTTTTGGATATGGGTTTGCAATCATATTGTAACCTGGAACCATATTTACACCATTTGATGTTGTTGGAACTTCACCTGCAATTGTTACTTTAGCTCCATTTACAGAAGAAATAACCCAAAATGCATCACCATTTTCTAAAGACATATCAGCAGTAGCACCTGCATCCATATCAAACCATGTACCTGGTGCAGCACCGAACATTTCCATAATTCCATTTTCATCATACTCATCACCTGTGTAATAGAGAGTTGTTAAATACATTTGAGAAGATGCATCCCAAATCATAAGTGTATCACCAGCTTCTGTTTCAAATGTCCAATCAAAACCAGTTAGACCTGATGCTTTGATGTCCTGAACAGAGATTGTATTATCAACTCCAACAGATTGGAATGATGTACCAATCATTGTATAACCCTCAGATAGGTCAATCTTTTGATAACCAACAACATTAGCTGAGCCAACTTCTGCTGCGCTTGCGGCAGGTTATTTTTGGAGCAAAAAAATAGGGGTAAAATTCGCACGGAATTTTACCCCTAAAAAAGAGAAAAGCCACCCCCGTGAGGAGATGGCTTTATGAATTAGTTTGCTGTGTAATCAGCGGGTCGCTTACTTACGACGGCGGATTAGCATTGCAACGCCTGCAAGTGCTAGCATAGCAGAAGCTGGCTCTGGAACAGCAACAGCTGTCCACTTTGCACTTGCAAATGATGATGCATCAAATGCTCCATTTGTAGTTGGTGTAGCAGGAGCTGTATAAGCTGTTGTAGAAGCAAAATCAGAAACCAAATAATTTGTTGCATCACCAATATTATTTGCATCCCAAGCTACAACAAAAATATCTAAAGCAGTACCTACTGAAAAAGCAGAATCATCAAAAGTACCAGATTGTGCACCTGTAGCTTTAGTTATTCCTGATGATTGAGTCAATGCTTCAATAGAACTAATTGCAGAGCTAATGCCTGCTGCATCAGAATTTGCTGTTGAAGATGAAAGATTGCTAATAGCTTCTTGAACAGAATCATAATCTGTTGCATAGAAAACTGTTACTAGATATCCACTAGCACGAGCAGATGAACCATCTGATGTTGTGAATGACTTGCCTGCAACAGACCAATCTAGTGATGCAGCAGATACTGAAATTGCTGCAACAGCCATTGCCATTATTGTTAGTATTTTTTTCATGTTTTTTACTTTCTGTTTTATTTGTTTTAGTTTTTTAGTTATTTTGTGAAAGTAACAGAAATCTCTTCTGTTGTTAGAATCCAAACACCATCACCTGCAGATGTAATAGGCTCAGTAATTAGATATTCTTCTCCGTTACCCCAACCAGGAATAAAATCATCATTTGCTTCATCATATGCCTCTTCTAGATAACGATATGTTGTGTAGCTACCATCTGAATTAAGAGTCATTAACTGAGTTCTATATGGCAAATTTTCTGACCAAATTGCATCATTAGGATTTAATCCTTTAGGGAATGGATTTGCAACCATTGTATATATATTTGCTGGAATAGTAATTGTAACTGAATCTTCTTTTACAACCTCACCAAGTTGTGTTAATTCAATTGCAGAAGGTGCGATTACCCAAAAACCGCTTCCTGGAGCAATAGTGTCTGATACTAAATACTCCTCACCATTAGCCCAACCAGGAACAAAATCATCATTTAATTCATCATATGCTTCCTCAACATACTTGATTGTGTCATAAGCACCTGTTTCTGTAGCAAACATAACACGAGTTCCGTATGGAATATTATCACAAATAAATAAATCTGCTAATGAAGCATTTGCTCCGCCTACATTAACAAACTGAGCACCTGTCATCATATATTCGTTTGCTTTTAGGTTAATCTTTGTATATCCAACAACGTTAGCTGATGGAACTTCTGTTGCGCTTGCGGCAGGGATGATTTGGGGGCATATTACTCAATTATACATACATAAGACTTGACTGCTAATTAGAGCTATGATACTATTTGTTACAAATCACCCACAAAGCACTGATGTTTTTGGGTAAATACAAACAAGTATTGAAGAGAAAAATATGGTAAAAACATACTCAGAGTGTATTAGAGAATATGGCTCAGCAAGAAAAATTGCGTATCTTATAAAAGAGGAAAAATTGTTTCGTCTTGAACGAGGATTATATTCAACTGAAAAATATGAACACTTGATAGTCATGGTTAATAAACGCTATCCCCAAGCCGTCGTTTCTATGCAAAGTGCTTTTTATTATAATAATCTAACTGATGTTGTCCCAAATTGCTTACATATTGCAACTGCAAGAAATTCTACAAAGATTAACGACAAAAGAATTTGTCAGCATTTTATTCCCGAAAAGACTCTTAATATTGGAGTTACAAATTTAATACGAAATGGTATTGTTATTCGAACTTACGATCTTGAGAGGCTTTGTATTGATTTAATGAAAAATCGAACAAAGCTACCCTATGATTTATATAAAGAGGTAGTGCTCTCTCTCCGTAACCGTGTGCATGAAATATATCCAGCAAAAATAGATGATTATTTAGATGCGTTCCCATATAGACAGAACCTGCATGATTTGATCGAAAAGGAAATTTTCTAATGATTAATTTTAAGGACACTATTAACCAATTATTGAGTACAGGCTTCCGCGAGGACAATGTCGAAGAAAAGCTGTCTCAAGATATTATCATTAAGGCACTAGCTGAATGTGGACTAAAAGAAAATCTAACAATAAAAGGCGGTGTGGTTATGTCTAACATCACAAATGACATTCGTAGAACCACCTTGGATATAGATATTGATTTTATTAAATTTTCTTTGTCTGATGCAACCATTAGGGATTTAGTTAAAAAAATGAATTGCATTGAGGGAATTTCTATTTCAATTATTGGTGATATAGTAGAACTCAAACAACATGATTATCACGGGAAAAGGGTGTTCTTATCTTTACAAGACAAATATGGGAATGTTATTGAAACAAAGATGGATATTGGGGTGCATACTATCCCAGAGGCAAAACAAGTTGAAATTCCTTTTCAAATGCTATCTATAAACTATGAAACGGTAACTCTTTTTGCTAATACTAATGAGCAGATTTTTGTAGAAAAGCTTAAAAGCCTTTTACGTCTTGGTGCTATCTCAAATCGTGCAAAGGATGTAGATGACATGATTTTCTTAAGTGAACGAATAAATCGCAAAGATTTGCTCGCAATGATCAAAGTATATATTTATAACGATACTAGAATGCTTGAGAATAATATCGATGAAATAATTAGCCGAGTTTCTAAAGTTTTTTCTGATAAAAATTATTTAGCACGCCTTTCTCACCGAAGGTCTAATTGGTTAGAAATAGAGCCCCAGGAAGCAACAAAAAGTTTATTGGAGTTTCTCCGTAGTTTAAAATAAAGAATCGAACACATCCCACGTTTGCTTGCTGCACCAATTTTTATGCCTATAAAAACAGAAAAGCCACTCTCTTGCGAGGGTGGTTTTATTATTTATACTGAAAAGTTTACGAGGAAGCCAATTTTAAGGATATGCCAAATCGCCTTTCATATACATATCTACGGAATATGTATACAAAATCGCCTTTTCGTATACATATTAAAAGCTTAGCTACAAATTTCTTGATGATTTACAAGTAGATTAACAAGCTTTGCGAAAAATTAAAACAAAATTTCTTTTAGGCGATTAGACGTGTGACTCCAATTTAATCAAGTTAATAGGTAATAGTGAATAGATCAGGTAATAGGTAATAGTGAATAATGAATAATTTAGGTGAAAGATTAGACAAATAAAATAAATTTGTCCCCAAGGTCCCCATTGTCCCATAAGCGCTAAAAC
Organism: Kiritimatiellia bacterium; assembly: GCA_017648065.1. Lineage (GTDB taxonomy): Bacteria > Verrucomicrobiota > Kiritimatiellia > RFP12 > UBA3636 > RGIG990. Next base: position 4,848 of record JAGCJJ010000071.1, read on the forward strand.
ATTTTATTTCCGCGCTAACGCTTCCGTCCGGGACGATAAGACAATTAGACGATTGTACGACCCAAAGACGATTAGACGATTAGACGACCACCGCCAACGTTTAGACCAAAAGACGTGAGACTCCATCCTCGCGTTGACACGCGCTCTGGGACAATAGCCTAAATTCGGCAGTCACCTGCCGAATTTAGGCATAAAAAAAAGGCGCCCCGAAGGACGCCTTTTTTTATGCCTATTAACCGCCTAGCATCTTGTATAGGATACCAGCTGCAACAGCAGAACCGATAACGCCAGATACGTTTGGACCCATAGCGTTCATCAATAGGAAGTTTGTTGGGTCTTCCTTTAGACCTTCCTTATTAGATACGCGAGCAGCCATTGGAACAGCAGAAACACCAGCAGAACCGATTAGTGGGTTAATCTTATCCTTGCTGAATACGTTCATTAGCTTAGCCATCAAGATACCTGCTGCTGTACCGATTGCAAATGCAACAACACCAAGAATCAAGATACCAAGTGTTTCACCTGTAACGAACTTCTCTGCTGCAAGCTTAGAACCAACAGAGATACCCAAGCAGATTGTAACAATGTTGATTAGAGCATTCTGCATTGTGTCGCTCAAGCGATCAACAACACCGCACTCCTTAGCAATGTTACCAAACATCAAAGCACCAACTAGAGGAGCTGCAGATGGGAGCAACAATGCGCAGATTAGGATTACAACTAGAGGGAATACTACCTTCTCAATCTTCTTAACTGGGCGTAGCTGAGCCATCTTAATCTTGCGCTCTGCCTTTGTTGTTAGGGCACGCATGATTGGTGGCTGAATGATTGGTACAAGAGCCATGTATGAGTAAGCAGCAACAGCGATAGCACCTAGCTTATCTGGAGCAAGCTTAGATGTTAGCCAAATAGCTGTAGGACCGTCAGCACCACCGATGATACCGATAGAAGCAGCATCACGCAAACCAAATGTGATACCAGGAACAAAGTGAGATAGAGCTACAGCACCTAGTAGCGCTGTGAAGATACCAAACTGAGCTGCACCACCCAATAGACATGTCTTTGGGTTAGCAATTAGTGGACCAAAGTCTGTCATAGCACCAACACCCATAAAGATTAGGATTGGGAATAGACCTGTATCAACACCGAAGCTGAAAATGTAGTATAGGAAGCCACCTGGCTCAACAGCAGTCAACTGCATCTGAGCTGCTGTCAGACCACCTGCTGCCTTAGCTGCTGCGATAGCATCTGGAGCTAGCTGAGAAACGTTTAGCATCTCAGGAAGAGTGATACCTGCTAGAGGAATGTTTGCTAGTAAGCCACCTAGACCGATTGGGAATAGTAGAAGAGGCTCAAACTCTTTAACAAGTGCAAGATAGATTAGGAAGATACATATGAAGATCATGATAAACTGACCTAAACCATATGGGATATTACCAATCATCTTTACCTCGTGACCAGCAACAAACTTGCCGTCCTTGCGGAAGTAACCATCAGTTACCCAAGCAGGAGCTTCAGGATCACAGAAGCCATAGATACCTGTATCCTTATAAATACCCTTTAGCTTATCTACTAGCTCTTGAGTTTTAAACTCTTTAATTGTTGAGCTAGAATGAGCCTTTGGAGCTTCAGCAACAGCAGCATCAGCAGCCACAGCCTCAACAACAGGAGCCTCATTAGCCATTAAAGCGCTAACTGAAAGCATTAGTGCAGAAAAAAACAAAAATAGCTTTTTCATGTTTATTTATTACCTTTCAAATGTTGGGCAACTCCTTTTAGAATAAAGAAGCTGCCACAACTTTTCTTATTCCTTAAGCAATTGTTGCTAGAACGTCACCTGTGTTAACCTTATCACCCTGTGCTACAGAGAGAGTTACAACACCATCACATGGAGCTGTGATAGGCATTTCCATCTTCATTGCTTCCATAACTAGAATCTCGTCACCCTCTTTTACAGCAACACCATCGTCTGCTGTAATACGTAGGATTAGACCTGGAACCTGAGCTGAAACTGGAGTACCCTCACCTGCTGGAGCTGCTGCACCATTTGCTGCAGAAGCACCTGCTGCCTGACCTTCAGCTGTGATTGTTGCTAGAACATCACCTGTGTTAACCTTATCACCTTGAGCAACTGATAGAGTTACAACACCGCTGCAAGAAGCCTTAATTGGCATTTCCATCTTCATTGCTTCCATAACTAGAATCTCATCACCCTCGTTAACAAAAGCACCATCCTCAACAGTAACGCGAAGAATTAGACCAGGAACCTGAGCTGAAACTGGTGTACCTACGCCTGCTGAAGCTGCCTTTGGAGCAACCTTGATTCCATCTTCAACAGCAACCTTAAATGTCTTACCATTAACTGTTGCAGAACCATCTGCAAGAGAAACGCCATAAGCCTTTCCATCAATTGTAACTGTGAACTCATTACCAGATGCTGCTGGGGCTGCAGGCTTAGCTGATGCACCCTTGCGAACACCGTTAGGTGCTGCTGCTGGATCCTTTAGGTAAGCAATACCCTTCTCCTGGCAAGAAGCAGCGATAAATACGTTCTCATCTGTGATAGGCAGACCTGCATCTGTTAGAGCCTTCTCTGCTACAGCGCGCCCCTTCTTAGGATCCTTATTGTTGATTGAAAGAACTGTTTCTGTTGTAGGTGCAAGACCTAGCTGCTCAGAAGCAATCTTAACGATTTCTGCATCTGGCTCAACAGGAGTCTTACCGAAGTAACCTAGAACCATCTTACCATAGCCAGGAGCAATCTTTGCCCACTTGCCGAACATAACATTGTTCATTGCCTGCTGTACGTAGAACTGAGAAACTGGAGTTACAGATGTACCGAAACCACCTAGACGAACAGCATCATACATTTCAGCAATCATCTGATCGTACTTGTCCATCATGTTATTGTCACGAAGCATCTGTGTATTAGCTGTTAGAGCACCACCTGGCATTGGAGACCAAACGATGTTAGGATTTACAGATGTTGCCTCAGGTGGTAGGAAATACTCAGCCATCTGATCACGGAAAATCTGCTCTGCAGCACGAATCTTCTCGATATCGATACCCTCTAGCTCGAAATCTGAGCCACGTAGAGCGTGCCACATTGTGATGATGTCTGGCTGACATGTACCACCAGAAACAGGAGACATAGATAGGTCAAGACCATCTGCACCACCCTCAAGAGCTGCTAGGTAGCAAGCAATACCGTTACCTGCTGTCTCGTGGCTGTGGAACTGAATGTGCTTATCACCGATTAGCTGACGAGCTAGCTTGATTGTCTCGCGAACTGTCCAAGGAGTAGAAGTACCAGATGCATCCTTGAAGCATAGGCGATCAAATGGGATACCAGCATCGATAATCTTCTTTACGCGATCTGCATAAAACTCTGGAGTATGTGCACCCTTATTGTCAACTCCTGGAGGAAGACCCATCATAGTAACAACAACTTCGTGCTTTAGACCTGCATCGTGGATGCACTGACCTGACCACTTTAGGTTCTCAACGTCGTTTAGAGCATCGAAGTTACGGATTGAGGACATACCGTGCTTCTTGAACATATCAGCGTGTAGCTTGATGATGTCTGATGACTGAGAATCAAGACCAACAACGTTAACACCACGAGAAAGTGTCTGTAGGTCAGCTTCTGGGCAAGTTGCGCGGAAAAGATCCATTACATCGAATGCATCTTCCTGGCAGTAGAAATAGCAAGACTGGAAGCGAGCACCGCCACCTGCCTCAAACCAACGAATACCTGCATCGTATGCAGCCTTTACTGCTGGCATAAAATCCTTAGAGAAAACACGAGCACCGTAAACGGACTGGAAGCCGTCACGGAAAGCTGTACACATCACTTTAATTTGCTTTTTGGCCATTGCCAATCTCCTTAATATTATTTAATTTGGTTTATAAAATTCTTAAAAAATTACTTACCAGCACGCTTCATTGCAACTGCTACTGCTACTGCTACTGCCTCGTTGCTTGAGGATGGAGCTGCTGCTGCCTTCTTTTTCTTAGGTGTTACAGGCTCTGGATCAGGTAGCATATATGAAAGCTTAGGCAAAACCTTACCTGTAAATTTTGTAATGAACAAAAGGATGATTAGGAATGCAAACACACCAATCATACCTGCGGCCATCAAAAGAAGACCTTGAGGGATTAAAACAGCTGTATTTTCCATGATATTATTACTCCAATTTTTGGGTTAAAAATAAACTCCGATTAATTATACTTATTTATATAAGAAATAACAAGTGAAAAAAGAGAAAAACACCCCTAATTTAATGAAAAAAATCTGTGAATC
>JAGCJJ010000072.1 GCA_017648065.1 Kiritimatiellia bacterium
AATATCGTATTTACATACGAAGACACAAGCTTAACCCTAGAGCAACAAGCGATTGTATCAAATTGTGTTGACAAATTACTGACTCCTATATTGCCATTTGCTACTCTTGATGACTATGGCGACAATAATATTGCATTATATTTATCAAATCGTCCTCGGACATATAATTCGCCAATTTTTGGACTGGCAGCTTGCGAAAATAATGTTCTTTCATTACCTATAGCAAAAGAGTTCACAACAGAATTATTTGCAAAGCAATCTCTTCAAACAACCTACACAAATGCTTTTAACACAATAGAAGCATTTTGTACAAAACTAAAAACACAAAATATTTCTCAGTTAACAGATGCAGAGGTAGATGAACAAATCTTACTTTCTGAATCACAAATGGAAGATTCTTCAATTGAAATTAAAAAGGCATTTTTAACAACTTTTGTTGGAGCAACATTTTATGATATTCCTTTGGCTTGTTATACTGCTATACAAAACGGTCCAAACAACACAGAACACCTATGGGTTCAAGTCCCATTGTCAATTAGTGGCTCGTTTATGTATTTGCCAATGATATATCATAATAATAAGTGGCGAATCTCATTTTGGGGAATGTTTTAATAGATGTATGTAAGTCTATTTTAACTATAGTTCAGGATTGTCTACTGGTACGACAACCAGTATAACGCAAGGGTTTGTATGTAAATTTCCACCAAATTTATTGTGGTTTAATATCCTCTGCGGCTCTGCGGCCTCTGCGGGAAATAACAATATTCGTATGAATATAACATGGTCAACCTCCTAATCTCCAAAACTCCAAATCTCACAGTAGCGGAAGCAATATTTAGAAGTTACTTTCGTTGCTTGTGGCTTAGGAGGCACGGAGAGAATCGATTCGTCGCTATTGCTCTAGCCTTCGGCGAAACACGGAGCACACATAGTGTGGTTTTCTGGAGGAAATGAGACACGGAGGGATTTTTTTGAGTTATTTGGGACCTCGAAATGATACGAAATTACCCGAAAAAATTTCGTGGTTTATGTCTCTGTGCCTCTGCGTCTCTGCGGGAAATAAAATCTAACACAACAACATCATATGAGAATAGTTTTGCGAAGCTGATAGTTAGCGAGTCTGACAGTAGGCGATATCGGAGAAAATGGCTAGTTTGATTGGCCAAAAATACGAAAATTTATTTTCCTTTTTTGATCACCGGGCAAAGTAAATGCGGCTAGCCAGTTTAACAGACTAAATACAACGCACAGCTTAGAAAGGCGTCGCATTTAGTTTGTCTCAGTGTCTTTTATTTTGACACATTGCGATGTATTACTTCATCAGGATGATTGTTGGAGGATAGCGGTCAATCCACCAACGAATAATTTCTTTGGTGTTGCCTATTTTCCATTCTCCCGTGCCATTGAAGGTTTCTGGTAGTGTAAATACGTGACCGACGGTATTAGTTTCCCCGTACTTTGCATATTCTTTACGATAATTCCATTCAAAGTAATTGGTGACTGTGCCACTAGAAGCATTTGACCATTGAGACTTGTGCCAACCACGTTTAGGGAAGCTCTTGTACCAAACATTTACTCCTAGTGTTTTGTCTGTGTCAGATACCATTCGTCCAGCCACGTATTCAAGCGATTTAGGTAGATAAATATTCTTTATCTTGTTGTTTTTTGAAAGCATACGGCTTTCATCTCCATATTCTCCAAGTGATATAACCCCCTCTGGTGCTGTAAACGAATTGATTGATGTATTCTGAAATGCATATTTTTTAACGGTTGTAACTTTCCTTGGCCAAACAATATCGTTTGTTAGTGCTGTACATCCAACACAGAAATTATTTCCTATATTTGTAAGTGTGCTTGGGAATGGACCTATTGTGTGTAGGCTTGTGTTGTTTACAAACATGTCATATTTTGAAGAATTACCTAATTCAAGCAAGCCTTCGTTAAAGGAAATTGATTGAATGGTAGAGGAGTCGCTGAAGGTTCTATGGGCAATTGTTCTTGCCCCTGCATAGAAGACAATATTTGTTAAACATGGTCCTTTTCCTAAAGAAATAGGAATTTCAGAAGGTAATGACCAGCCTTCTTCCGCAAATCCAACAGAAAAATCAAGATTTACAGCAAGTGGGTTCTTTGATTGATCTGAGCTAAGTTTGTAGGTTGAATCACTTGTATTTTTTGTGACGTTTGAAATTACATTCATAAAGCCCATTCTATCAATCCAGAAAAGAGTTTTCCCTTCCGCATTATATTGCCATCCTGCATTCCATGAGGTTGTACCAGAAATAGCATCTGCTGTAAATTCTTTTGAATATACTTGGCCATTTACTAGACCAGAAAGAACGACCTTAATATTTGCTTTGTCATTTTGGGTTGCGACATTTTCCCAAGTAATAAAGCCAGTTTCATCAATTGTAATAGGAGTGGTATTATAGGCACTTCCATCAATAAATAATGAACTTGTAATAGGAACTTCAAGAGAAATAACATTGATGGATGTTTTAAGTGTGCCAGTGCTGTCCATTTCCCAAATTATTGGTGAGGCAGTGAAAGGCTCTGTTTTTGTGGTTTGCGGTCCTTTTATAAGCAAATATGCAACAATTCCCCATGAATTAACTAGCTTTGCTCTAAGGTAATATGCTTCGCCTTCAGCTAGCCCTGTAATTGTGTGCTTTATGGTTTCGTTTGCTGCTTGATAACGCTCTTCAGAGGTGCCGTCAATAGTGGTAAATGAATCAGATTTCGATGCTTCTATGCATACTTTTGTATCAGTTGAATCAAGACCAAAGTCAGATATAGTAACTTCTGCGGATAATGCTCCGAGCGTATGGTCTAATGGAGTGATTACACCTGTGGCAGCAGTTGGTGTAAGTGTGAGAAGTGGTCCAACTGTGGCAGAGTAGCTTTGCTTACCATTGTTGTTTATGCCTGAAATGCGAGCATAATGAACTGTATTGCTTGTTAGTACGTTAGAATAAATTTCCTCGCTGCCTATTGTTGTATTTGAAAGAGGAATTGTATCTACAATACTTGTAAAATTGGAATCCAATGCTATTTCAACTTGTGCATTAACACTTTCTGCACCATTGCCAACGGAATCGATTGCAGCATTAAATGTTATATTTGAGTAGCCAATGTAGGTGTAGTTTAGACTAAATATTGGTGTTGTCTTTGGAATTAGCATAGCACTAGAGAATTGTGTGTATGGCTCAGATGCATAATCGGTGCGTTGAAGGCGAAGAGTAATATAGTTTGCAGAGGCTGCTCCTGGAAT
>JAGCJJ010000073.1 GCA_017648065.1 Kiritimatiellia bacterium
AAGAAAAATTATTGAGGCATGCTTACAGGAAAAGAGCAAAAACCCAGTAGATATTATTTTCAATATAGCACATATGGATTTTGTAAGAATTCATGGACCAGAGCATCATGTGTTAGATGGAGCTGCATTACTTACTGCTTATTATAATGCAGGTGGTAAAATTGAATTACAGACAAGTTTAAATGAACTGATGAAAAGAGGATTGCAAATGCCTGGAGCGACTTGTGGTATGTGGGGTGTTTGTGGGGGTGTAAGTTCTATGGGAGCAGCGTTATCTATTATTGATGGTACAGGTCCATTAAGTACAGATTCGACATGGGGAAAACACATGGAGTTTACATCGAAAGCTCTATGTAGTTTATCGCAAGTAGGAGGTCCCAGATGTTGTAAAAGAGATGCATTTTTAAGTTTTCAAAAATCAATCGAATATATAAATGAAAATTACGATGCAAAATTAGAAAAATCTAGCATTGAATGTTGCTTTAGTGAGAAGAATGAGCAGTGTATCAAGGAAAGATGTCCATTTTATAAAGGGAAAAAGAAAAAAGTATCATTTATATGCGTGCATAACTCTTGCAGAAGTCAAATTGCTGAAGCGTTAGGAAAACATTTGGCATCAGATGTCTTCGAGAGTTATTCTGCGGGAACAGAAATAAAGCCTCAGATTAATCAAGATGCGGTTCGTAATATGAAAGAGTTGTATGGAATTGATATGGAGCAGACGCAGTACTCAAAACTGATTTCCGATATACCAGAACCAGATGTAGCAATTTCAATGGGATGTAATGTAGGATGCCCATTTATTGGTAGAGCATTTGATGATAATTGGGGATTAGAAGATCCAACTGGAAAAGAGGATAAAGATTTTAGATTAGTTATTGCAGAAATCGAAAGCAACATTTTGCAATTGAAAAAAGAGTTAGCATAACGAAAACAGCCATCTCTTAGGCTTCCCAAGAGATGGCTGTTTTACATTAACGTAAATTCATTTTTATCAAATTGTATAAGTCCCTCGTCACGCATTTTACATAACTCATTGGACATGGCACTTCGGTCAACACAGAGGAAGTCAGCCAGCTGTTGTCTGTTGAATGGGATAGTAAAATGATTACTGGTTTGTCTCTTTGCTTCCTCTGATAAGTAAGATAATAACTTTGTGCGAGTGGTTCGATTTGACATATATCCTATTTTTTGTACCAGTTTGCGATTCTTTTCAGAGATTGCAAAGAACAGGTTTTGTATTACCATGGAGTGAAATCTACAAGCGGAAGGACATACGGTAAGGATTCTTTGAACATCAAAGAAAAAGATGGTACTTTCTTCTTCTGCAATAACATCATTTAGAAGGACTCCGCTTTCTGGGGCAATATAAGCTTCTCCAAACATTTCTCCAACTCTTATTACATTAACAATACTTCTGTTTCCCCAATAATCATCTCTTTGAACAAGAAGTTTTCCTTCTACTAATACAGTAATTTTGTCTATATGTTCTCCTTGCTTAAAGACATATTCTCCTTTTTGAAAGGTAAGCATTTTTGCTTGTAAACAATTTAACATTGCAGAGATTTCGTCTTCACTTACACCAGAAAAAAGTTGAGTGCGTTTTAGGGTTCCGATATATTTTTTCATAATAATTCTCCTGTGTTGTAAAAACAACCGACTTGTTTTATTTATTGTATTATGCTGCGTATGTAATGTCAAAGAGATTTTAAGACAAGACATGATGTATTTGAAATTAAAAGGAGGATTTAGATGATACGAAAAATTATTAAAATTGATGAAGAAAAATGTAACGGTTGTGGGGCTTGTGCAAGTGCTTGTCATGAAGGCGCTATTGAAATGATTAATGGAAAAGCAAAACTTACTCGAGAAGATTATTGCGATGGTTTAGGAGATTGTTTACCTGCTTGTCCAACAAATGCAATTACTTTTGAAGAAAGAGAAGCTCCTGCATACAATGAAGCAGCAGTATTAGCTTCAAAACAGCAAAAGGAACACGAAAGTCTGCCTTGTGGATGCCCAGGAACACAATCAAAAGAAATTAAGAGAGAGCGCTGTGAGTGTACTACACAAAGTCATAGTGTAAGCTCTCAGCTTTCACAGTGGCCAGTACAAATCAAACTTGTACCGGTCCGTGCACCATATTTTGAAGGAGCAAACCTCTTAATAGCAGCAGATTGTACAGCATATGCCTATGGAAATTTTCATAATGAATTTATTCGTAATCGAATTACATTAATCGGCTGTCCAAAGCTGGATGAAGGTGAGTATACGGAAAAGCTGACAGAGATTATTAAGAATAATAACATTAAGAGTGTGACTATTGTTCGAATGGAAGTGCCTTGTTGTGGAGGAATTGAATATGCAGCACAAAGAGCGTTGCAATTCAGTGGTAAGTTTATTCCATGGCAAGTTGTTACAATTTCTACAGATGGAAAAATTTTAGATTAATGGAGGATAATGAAATGGATAATAAAATGTTTTGTTTTCAGTGCGAGCAGACAGCAGGATGTCAAGCTTGTACAGGAGCACAAGGAGTATGCGGTAAAAAAGCAGATACAGCAAAATTGCAGGATGAACTAACTGGTGCGTTAATTGGATTGGCAAGAGCAACTGAAGGAAATGAACATCTTGTGAATGAGACTACAGATAAACTGATATTGGAAGGTCTTTTTTCAACAATTACGAATGTTAATTTTAACAATGAAACATTGATGACATTGATTGATAGAGTAGAATTGGAAAAAGAGCGTTTAGTGCCAAAATGTTTCGAATGTGCAAGTGCCTGTGGCAGAAATGATAATTTTGATATGCAGTCTTTATGGCAGGCAGATGAAGATATTCGTTCCTTGAAATCTTTGATTTTATTTGGTATACGTGGTGTTGCGGCTTATGCATACCATGCTGAAGTTTTAGGCTATGCAGATAAAGAGGTTAATAATTTCTTTTACAAGGCATTATTTGCAATCGGTATGAGAGATTGGGGAATGGAAGAACTGTTACCTATCGTATTACAGGTGGGAGAAATTAATTTAAAATGTATGGCATTGCTGGATAAAGCAAATACAGAAACTTACGGCAATCCTGAACCAACAAGTGTACCACTAACAGTAGAAAAAGGACCATTTATCGTTATTTCAGGACATGACCTTTATGATTTGAAACAATTATTAGAGCAGACAAAGGATAGAGGTATTAATGTTTACACGCATGGAGAAATGCTCCCTGCACATGCATATCCTGAATTAAAGAAATACACACATCTGAAAGGCAATTTTGGTACGGCATGGCAGAATCAGCAAAAAGAATTTGCAAATATTCCTGCACCAATTCTTTTTACAACCAACTGTTTGATGCCGCCAAAAGAAAGTTATTCAGATCGTGTGTTTACAACAGAGGTTGTTTCTTATCCAGAGATAGTTCATGTTGGAGAGGATAAAGATTTTACATCAGTAATAGAAAAAGCATTGGAACTTGGTGGTTATGAAGAAAACATGTTATTTACAGGCATCAATGGTGGTTCAATGGTTATGACTGGATTTGGACATAATGCAGTATTAGCAAATGCAGGAACAGTTGTCGAAGCTGTGAAGACAGGGGCAATTAAACATTTCTTCCTTGTGGGAGGATGTGATGGAGCAAGACCAGGAAGAAATTATTATACCGAGTTTGTAAAGCAGACACCAGAAGATAGCATTGTGCTTACCCTTGCTTGCGGAAAATATAGATTTAATGACCTTGATTTAGGTACTATTGGTGGATTACCTCGTATTATGGATATGGGGCAGTGCAATGATGCATACAGTGCAATTAAAGTTGCTGTAGCACTTGCAGAAGCCTTTGAATGTGGAGTAAATGATTTGCCGCTTTCTATGGTTCTTTCATGGTATGAGCAGAAAGCAGTATGTATCTTATTAACATTGTTACATCTTGGAATTAAGAACATTTTACTTGGCCCATCATTACCTGCATTTATTTCACCTAATGTGCTTGATTTCCTAGTGAAGAATTATAATATTGCTCCAATTTCTACTCCTGAAGATGATATGAAGAAACTTATTGGAGAATAGGCAAGAGAAACTTTCGATTTGTTGGCGTGACAAATTCCAATTTGTAGAACAGTTGCTTTTTACAAGCAACTGTTCTTTTTTATGGTTTTAGAATGATAAAAGAACCAAAAAATGTGAATCAATGGGTCTTTTGGTCAGTTGAGTTTTTATAAACCACATTTGCAAGAATCGAAATTGCAAGATAATAAAGTCCAAGGGAAATAAATGAAAGTATTGGATTTTTAAAACCTGCAAGACCAATACCTAGCAATAAATCTGAAATAAAAAAGATAATTGCACTAAGTC
>JAGCJJ010000074.1 GCA_017648065.1 Kiritimatiellia bacterium
CTAACTGGGGTAAAAAAATTTCTGACCCATTTGATGTTGATTTAGAAATTATTGATAGAGCAATTCCACGTATGCAAAAGCTTGGCACAAAGCTAATCAGCATTATGAGCTATGCAATTAATAAAGAAACAGCACCAGATGTGCAAAATAAGGAAGAGCGTTTTAAGCGTCTTCGCATAATAACTGACAAGTTCTTGCAGGCTGGCATTCAACCTCTTCATGAAAATTGCATGAACTATGGTGGTTTAGGTTGGAGCTATACTCTAGAAATTATTGATAATGTTCCTGGTCTAAGATTAATTTTTGACACAGGAAATCCTGTATTTAATAGAGATTTTACGAAGAATCCTCCTTACCCATTCCAATCATCATGGGAATTCTATAGTGCAGTTCGTGACTATGTAGATTACATTCATATCAAGGATTGTAAGCAGGTTAACAATGGAACAGGAACAGAATATCAGTACCCAGGAGAGGGTGATGGTGATGTTCGTAGAGTTCTTAAGGATGCTTTTGAGCGTGGTTATGATGGTGGTATTTCTATTGAGCCACACCTAGCTCTTGTTTTCCATGATTCTGATAATGAGAATCATGATGAAAAAATGATGCGTACATATTTAGAGTATGGACGCCGCATTGAAAAGCTTGTTGCAGAAATCAAGCAAGAGATTGGCAAGTAATTTTATACTATATTTGTGGCATAGCTGCTATGCCACAAATTATGTTTGAATGGTAATGGGGATGTGCTTGAACATCCCCATTCCAAAGCAGCATGAGGCAATGCCTCAACTAATTTATGCAAAAGCATTAGTTTTTATATAAAAGAAACGGATTTGTTATGGCAAAGATTTTTATTACTGGTGGAAATGGTCAGCTAGGTCGTGCCTGCAAAAGATTTTTCTCAAAAAATCACCAGGTTGTTACCACAGATATCCAGGAGATGGATATTACAAATTCAGATAGTATTCTAAAGGCTATCGGAGATTTTAAGCCAGACTATATTGTAAACTGCGCTGCATATACAGCTGTTGACAGAGCAGAGAGTGAGACAGAGCTTGCCCATAGACTTAATGTTATTGGCCCTAGCAAGCTGGCAGCTGCTGCTGTATTGTTCCGCGCACGCCTGATTCATATTTCTACAGACTATGTTTTTGATGGTAATCGTCAGTTCCCATTCCCATGGACAGAAGAGGATACACCAAATCCTCAGACAGTTTATGGCAGAACAAAGCTTGATGGAGAAAATGCAGTAATCAATACTTATGGTTGCGATGGCATTGTTCTACGTACTGCATGGTTATATAGCCCAACAGGTCATAATTTCTTGAAGACAATGCTTCGCCTTGCTTCTTCAAGCCCAGCAGATAAAATTCATAAAATTGTAAACGATCAGTTTGGCTGTCCAACTTCAGCTTCTGAGCTTGCTAAGCAGATTCTATACATTATTGAATCTCCTAATTATCTTGACCGTGGCGTCTATCATGCCGTTTGCTCTGGCTGCACTTCATGGTATCACTTTGCCACACGCTTCTTAGAGCTAATGAATATTGATACAACTAACTTTAAGCCTTGCACTACAGAGGAATTCCCAACTCCGGCAAAGCGCCCTAGAAACTCTGTGCTTGCAGTAGATAAGCTATCAAGCAAAAATATGTATGTGATGGTTGACTGGGAAACAGCTCTTAAGAATTATGTTATAGAGCATGGTCAAACTGTCTATAAGGATGTTCTGGCATCTCTATAAGTACATACTCCTTAGTCTCAAATTTTTAATATACACATAATAAATCACAAACATTGGGCGGTGCTTTTATGAAGTATGGTCACTTTAATTCAGATAATTCTTTTACTATTACTAATCCTAAAACACCGCGCCATTGGTATAATTACATTTTTAATGATAATTATATCGGATGCATTTCTCAGGTTGCATTTGGCGAAAGCTTCTGTCAGGACGCAATGGGTCGCAGAATCCCATTGGTTGTAGGCCGTCAGCTATATGTTGTTGATATTGCAGCAGGAGAGTATTGGACAGCAAATGGACTTCCTATTGCACAAAATTATGATGTGTTTGAGACAACCCATAAGCCAGGCATTACGACAATTACAACTGTGCGTAATGGCATAAAAGTTATTTTCAACATTTATCTGCATGCTTCAGAGCATGGAGAAATTTGGGATGTAGAAGTAAGCAATACTTCTTCTGAAGCTCGGAAGCTACGCATTATTCCACACGCTGCCACAGATATTGATGGACCATACACAATCCAAACCTACAATACAGGCACAGCTTGGTTTGATGCACCAAGTAATACTTTGATTCTCAAAAGCGCATGGAAGTTTGGTGGACCAGATTTGCATGAAGTATATGGATTTATGTGTGGCAGCGTAGCACCAGATGGCTACGATACACGTAAAAATGCATTTGTTGGCGTGTATGGCACAGCAATGCAACCTGAGGCTCTTGATGAAGAACTTGCTTGCCGTAATACAGAATGCCTGGGCGAAAAATTCTGTGCGGTACTTCAAAATACAATCTCACTGGATGCTGGTGAGTCAGCTCATTTTCGTTATGTTATTGGTTGTGTAAATACACCAGAGCAAATACCTGCATCAGCAGAGGCTCTTTTAAGCACAACTCCTGAGGCTGCTGAAAAGCGTGGTGTGGCTACACTTGGTGGCGTAAAAATCACAACACCAAACCAAGCTTTGAATTCGCTCGCAAATACATGGCTTCAATATCAGACAGTGCTAGGTGCTCGCTGGGCACGCGTTCGCCACAATGGCTATCGTGATATTGTGAGTGACTGCGATTGCCTTGCTACATTTAATCCAGAACTTTCGTGGCAGTGTGTTAAGCGCATCCTGACATATCAATATAGCAATGGCTATGCACCACGTACCTTTAAGGAGGGTGCAATTTGTGATAACAATTTTGCAGATTGTGCAGTAGGTATTCCAATGGCTGTATATAATGCAATTTGTGAGCTTGGAAATCCTGAGCTTCTAAACGAAGAGGTTGCATTTAACGATGGTTCAGTAGCATCTGTTTATGAGCATTGCAAGCGTGCAATGGATTTTCTATGGAATTTCAAAGGCCTTCACGGACTTATCAAAATTTGGGGTGGCGATTGGAATGATTGCATGAATTCTGCCGGTCTTGAAGGAAAGGGTAGCAGTGTTTGGCTTTCTCTTGCATGGTGCTATGCAAATAAACTATTTGGCGAATTGGCAACAATGCTTGGTAAGACAGATGATGCAGCGCAATCAAAAGCTCGCGGCGAGGAATTTGCTGCAACAATCAATGATGTTGCTTGGGATGGCGAATATTATGTTTGTGCTTACAAGGATGATGGCTCAGTATTAGGTTCGCATACAAATACCGAAGGTAAGGTATTTTTAATTCCACAAATTTGGTCAATTATTTCAGGCGTTGTTACACCTGAGCGCTTACCAAAGGTTCTTCACACAATAGATGTTACACTTTATGATGAAGCAGGTACTCTTGTATCCAAGCCAGGCTACTCATCTGTGGATAATAGCATCGGTATTATGGGAACAAAGCCAGCAGGCGTTCATGAGAATGGCGGAATCTATTTGCACACAATGGCATGGAAGCTTGCTTCAGATGCAATTTTAGGACGCTCCCAAGAGCTATATACATCGCTTCAGCATACGATCCCAGTAACAGATGCTGGAGAAGAGCATTTGCGTGAGCCATATATTATGTGTAATTCAATCTTTGGGAAAGAGACAGGTTATCGTTATAAGACACCTGGACAAAGCTGGCGCAGTGCAAGTGGACAATGGCTCATGAAGGCATTGGTAAATTTTGTCTTTGGTGTTAAACCAACTCTAGAGGGCTTACGCATTCAACCATGTATGCCTGCACAGTGGGATGGCTCAGTAATTGAGAAGCATTTCCGTGGCAGTGTGTATACAATTACATATAAGCATACAGGCGAATCAAAGCTTATTGTTGATGATAAAGAAATATGTGGTTCATTAGTTAATGCAGTTGAAGCAGGAAAGCAAGTGCTGATTACTTGTGAATACTAGTCATACGTATTATTGGGGTTGCAGCATATAAAATGCAACAAAAAAGAACATTTTTGTGATTTTAATACCACAATTAGTAGTGTATAAAAAACAAAAAAACACTAAATTTAGTGGTTGTTTTTAGTTAAAAATGATTTCTTTTTGCTTGTTAATAACTTTTTGTTATTAATAAGTGATTTGTTTTTAAGTATTTATCTTTTTAATAAAAATTACACCTTGAAATCAAAGGGTAATTTTTGCTTTAATAGGGACGTCAAAAAATAAAATCCGACTTAGTTTTTGACGTAAATTTCGATTTAAAACATTATACAAAACAAGGAATGGTTATGTTTACTAGTATTGTTAAGCGCGATGGACGTATTGCGCAGTTTGAACGTGCTAAAATCTCAGAAGCAATTTATAAAGCAATGCATGCAGTAGGGCATGGAGAAATTCAGGATTCAGAGCGTGTATTTGATCATGTTTATGAGATTCTTGAGAGTAATTTTAAGGATAAGCGTCCAACAGTTGAGCAGATTCAGGATGCAGTAGAATTGGCTCTGATGAAAGAGGGCTTTGAGGATGTTGCTAAAGCATATATCCTATATCGTGCATCTCGTACACGTACACGTGAGATGAAGACTGGTCTAATGCGCATCTTTGATGAGCTAACTTTTGCAGATGCAAGCGCAAGTGACATGAAGCGTGATAACGCAAATGTTGATGGCGATACTGCTATGGGTATGATGCTTAAGTATGGTAGTGAAGGTGCTAAGGACTATTACGAGAAGTATTTATTAGCTGCAGATCATGCTCGTGCACACCGTGAGGGTGATATTCATATTCATGATTTTGATTTTTATGCATTGACAACAACATGCTGCCAGATTGATTTGATTCGCTTGTTCTCAGGTGGTTTTTCTACAGGTCATGGCTTCCTACGTGAGCCTAATGACATTCGCAGTTATGCCGCTCTTGCATGTATTGCTGTACAGTCAAATCAGAATGATCAGCATGGTGGTCAGTCAATCGTTAACTTTGATTATGGTTTAGCACCAGGAGTAAAGAAGACATATCGTAAGAGTCTTATTTCTAACACAGTTAAGGCATTTAAGCTACTTGCTCCAGAATGTGATATTTCCAAGGACAGTGTAAAGCTTGCTCTTGAGCATATCAAGCAGAATACAGGTACAGAGCCATCAATTAAGGCTAATGATGAATTTTCTGCGGCTGCAATGGCATGGTTGATTGAGACAACAAATTCAGAAATCACAGCAAAGAAGATTTTTGAGTTTGTAGCTCGTGAGGCTTATGCAGAGACAGATGCTGCAACATATCAGGCTATGGAGGCTTTAATTCATAATCTAAACACTATGCATAGCCGTGCAGGTGCACAGACACCATTCAGCTCTATCAACTATGGTATGGATACATCTCCAGAAGGTAGAATGGTTGTTAAGAATATGTTGCTTGCAACAGAGCGTGGTTTAGGTCAGGGTGAGACGCCAATCTTCCCAATTCAGATTTTCCGTGTTAAATCTGGAGTAAACTACAATGACGGAGATCCAAACTACGATTTGTTCCAGCTTTCATGTCGCGTAAGTGCAAAGCGTTTGTTCCCTAACTTCTCATTTATTGATGCTCCATTTAACTTGCAGTACTACAAGCCAGGTCATCCAGAGACAGAAATTTCATACATGGGTTGCCGTACACGTGTGATGGGTAATGTTTTTGATCGAGATCGTGAGATTGCTCCTGGTCGTGGTAACCTAAGCTTCACATCAATCAATTTACCTCGTATTGCTATTGAGGCAAATAAGGATGAGAATGCATTCTATAACAATCTGTTCAAAAAGATGGAATTAGTTTGCAAGCAGCTAGAGGATCGCTTTGAAATCCAGGCTCGTAAGCGTGTACGTAACTATCCATTCTTGATGGGGCAAGGTGTTTGGATAGATTCTGAGAAGCTAGGTTGGAACGATGAGGTTCGTGAGGTATTAAAGCACGGAACACTTTCTCTTGGCTTTATCGGTCTGGCAGAAACACTAACAGCACTTTATGGTAAGCACCATGGTGAGAGCGAGGAAATCCAGCAGAAGGGTCTGGAAATTATTGGTCGTATGCGTAAGTTCCTTGATGATCGTTCAGCAGAGAAGGGCATGAATTATACACTTCTTGCTACTCCAGCAGAAGGCTTGTCAGGTCGCTTTATTCGTATGGATAAGAAGCGTTATGGAATTATTCCTGGCGTAACAGATAAGGAATATTATACAAACAGCTTCCATATTCCAGTTCGTTTCCATATCTCTGCATTTGATAAGATTCGCCTGGAAGCACCTTATCATGCATTGACAAATGCTGGTCACATTTCTTATGTTGAATTAGATGGTGATACAGCACAAAATCCAAAGGCATTTGAGGCAGTAGTTCGTGCAATGCACGATGCAGGTATTGGTTACGGCTCAGTAAATCATCCTGTTGATAGAGATCCAGTATGTGGTTACACAGGCATTATTGAAGATGTTTGCCCACGCTGCGGTCGCCGTGAGAATGAGACAATTAGCCCAGAGAAGCTCGAAGAGCTACGTCGCATTTATCCAAATATGCCATGTTTAATCAAGTAATTTATAACCCAAAAACCAAACACAAGGAGTAATAATCTAATATGAACTCAGTAGCTGAATCCAAAAAATATGGAGCTCAGAACGGAACATACGGAAACGGTGTAAAGTTCGAGCGAATTAGACGTATCACAGGCTACCTAGTAGGAACTGTCGATCGTTTCAATGATGCAAAGCGTTGCGAAGAGTCAGAGCGAGTAAAGCATGGCACAAAAGACAATGCTTAATGTAGCAGGCATTGAAGAAGATTCGATAACGGACGGACCTGGCTTAAGGTTCGTCCTTTTCGTTCAAGGGTGTCCACATCATTGTGAGGGTTGTCATAATCCAGAAACACATGAATTTGGTGTGGGCACTGATTATTCTGTCGAATACATTTTCAATCGCATCAAGCGTAATCCATTACAATCAGGTGTAACCTTTAGCGGGGGAGAGCCATTTTGTCAGCCAGAGGGGTTGGCATTACTTGCACGCTTACTTAAAGAGGCGGGCTATCATGTTGCGTCCTTTACTGGTTTCACTTTTGAAGAATTATTAGCTTCAAAAAATCCTGCAATTCATGAACTGCTTAATCAGTTAGACATATTGGTTGATGGTCCATTTGTCTTAGCTGAGCGCGATTTAGAACTACGCTTCAGAGGAAGTCGCAATCAGCGCGTTCTAGATATCCCAGCATCGTTAAAAGCAGGCAAAGCTATATTAACAACCGATGATAATTGGATATAGCAAATTAAAATATTGATTTACAATTTTTATCTTTTAGTTTCAAATTTGGTTAAAAAATGATTGATTGTAATATGGATATTTTCATATACTTTCATAAGTAAAGTTAATCAAATTTTATATGGGAAAATATTATGGCATTATTTCATTCATGTTTTTTTTCAGATGTTTTAGGAATGCAATCTAGGGCAGAGGTAATTTTGCCAGATAGATTAGAAGAAGGACGTCCTTTACCAACACTATATCTATTGCATGGTTTATCTGACGATGAGACAATTTGGTGTCGTCATACTTCTTTAGAACTTTATGCAAGAGGGTATTATTTGGCAATCGTAATGCCAAATGCGCATCGCTCATTTTATTCAGATTCAGATGATGGTCATACAAGGTATTTTACTTACATCACTGAGGAACTTCCAAAGTTGATGGAAAGCTTTTTCCCATTGGCAAAGGAGCGAGAGCATCGATTTGTAGCAGGCTTATCAATGGGTGGTTATGGTGCATTTAAGTGTGCTTTAGCTCGACCAGACAGATATGCTGCAGCAGCTTCTTTCTCTGGTGTTATGGATTTTGCTCAGGCAGTACAAAACTGGGATTTCCTTCAAACACGTATTAGTGAAGATTCAGCAAATGCTGCTCCATCAAATTTGTTTGCTTCAGCAGAGCAATTAGTTGCTCTTTCAAAACTAAGCTCAGAAGTAAAGATTCCAAAGCTATATCAAGAATGCGGTACAGAGGATTTCTTATATCAGCAAAACTTAGCATTCAGGGATTTGGCAATTAAACTTGAGATGCCATATGAATATCATGAGCGTCCTGGTACACATAACTGGGAATTTTGGAATGAGTGCATTCGCAAGACACTTGCATGGCTTCCATTACAAACAGAAACAAATAAAACAAAGGCAATAGGTGTATAATAGTTACATTTAAGTTGCTTGTGTATACTTAGTTACATATATCAATCATGATATTTTTGCGAATTATATGGTTTTTAGCATATAATTCGCTTGTTTTTTATATATATTTACCAAAATTGCAGTGGTTTATGTATGTTCTAAATGAAGTTTGGTTCAATACAGGATATTTTGCACTGTTTTTTTACATATTTGGCACGAAAATTGCTTTTATTTCAGTAACCTTATTTTAGGCATTATAGTGTAGTATTGTATGCACTTTTTTATTTCGCAATATTATCGATAATTGGCATATTTTTATTGATTTGTTCGGGGTGTATGTGATATTCTATTATAAACTTGTAGTTAAGCGTTTTCGTCAATTTTTTTAACAAATTAAAACTAAGGTGTATGTATTATGGCTAAACTAATATTTGGAAGTGGAGCTACAGCTCAGGAAATCCCACTTTTTGAGACAGGTGTAACAATTGGACGCAATCCGTCTGTTGTAAACATACCTATTCAAGATGGTAGTGTATCTGGTAACCATGCAACTATTCGTTGTGAAGGCGGTGTATGGTACTTGATTGATAACAATAGCTCTAACGGAACATTTGTTAACGGTAAGCAGATTAGCTCTCAAGCATTAGCAAGCGGCGATAGTGTTACATTTGGTAATATTACTCTACAGTTTGTAGATGATGCAGCACCAGCTCAAGCACCAGTTGCAGCACCTGCAGC
>JAGCJJ010000075.1 GCA_017648065.1 Kiritimatiellia bacterium
GATGCGTTCATATCGTGATTTGCCACTACGTTGGGCAGAGCTAGGCACAGTATATCGCTATGAGAAGAGTGGTGTATTGCATGGTCTGCTACGTGTTCGTGGCTTTACTCAGGACGATGCACACATTTTCTGCGCACCAGAGACAATTGTTGAAGAGGTTCGTACAACTGTTGGTTTTGCATTGCGCATCCTACGTCGTTTCGGATTTAATGAGATTGCTGCTTATCTATCAACTCGCCCAGAAAAGGCTGTTGGTGACCCAGAGCGTTGGGAGCAGGCAACTCACTCACTAGAGGCTGCTCTAAAGTCAGAAGGTATTGATTATCAGATTGACCAGGGTGGCGGTGCATTCTATGGTCCAAAGATTGACCTAAAGATTAAGGATGCAATCGGCCGTGAGTGGCAGCTAGGTACAATTCAGTTTGACTTCAACCTACCAGAGCGTTTCAACCTAACATACATTGGTTCAGATGGTGCTGCACATCGTCCTTACATGGTACATCGTGCATTGCTTGGATCAATTGAGCGCTTCTTTGGTATCTTGATTGAGCACTATGCAGGTGCATTCCCAGTATGGCTAGCAGCAGAGCAGGTACGTATCCTACCATTGACAGATGCACAGCTAGATCGTGCTAAGGAAGTACAGCAGCAGCTATTGGCTCAGGATGTACGTGTAAGCATTGACTCACATGCTGATAAGCTAGGTGCAAAGATTCGCCGTGCTCAGGAGGAGAAGGTACCTATTATGCTTATCATTGGTAAGCGTGAGGCAGAGCAAGGCACTCTATCCGTTCGCGTTCGTGGCGAGGGCGATTTAGGTGCTATGTCCGTAGAAGAATTTATTGCTTATTTCCAAGAAGCAATTAAAAAATAATAAACTAAACAATACAAATTGTTACTGATAAGGAGGTTTGTCATCAGTACCCCAGATAAAAATCAGCAGAATATGAAAAACAATGCTAATTCTGCATCCTTTACCCGTATCAACAATAAGATACGTGCACCAGAGGTTCGCTGCCTATTGCCAGATGGTTCTCAGGCCGGTGTTATGAGCCTACGCGAAGCATTACGTCGCGCCCAAGAATATGATTTGGACTTAGTGGAGGTTAGCCCAAATGCTAATCCACCAGTTTGCCGTATTATGGATTATGGTAAATTTAAGTACGAAGAAGGTCAGCGTAAAAAGCTAGCTAAGAAAAATCAGGTAAAGGTGGTAACAAAGGAAATTAAGTTCCACGCAAATGTAGATGAGAATGATTATCAAATCAAGATGCGTAACATTCGTTCCTTTATTGCTGATGGAAACAAGGTTAAGCTAACACTTCAGTATCGCGGTCGTGAAAATGCACACCGTGAGTTAGGTGAAGAGGTAATGGCTAGAGTTTGCCGCGAGGCAGCTGAATTTGCCAATATTGAGCAAGAGCCAAAACTCTTGGGTCGCGCAATCAATGCTTTGATTGGACCTAAATCTCAAAAGGCAAAATAAAAAATATGGGAGAGGTAAATGCCGCTCCCATATTTTTTTAGAGAACACCTTCTTCTTTAAACAGACAAAGAAATGAGCAAAATATGATTACAAATGAATTTGATGAAAGATATTATAAACTTGGTTTGCATTTACACACAAAGCTTTCAGATGGAGCAAAAACACCAGAAGAGGTAGCAAAAGAATACAAATCAGCTGGTTTTGATGCAATTGCTTTTACTGATCACTGGGTGTATGGAGAAGGTGGAACTATTGATGGATTGCATATTATTCCAGGGTGTGAATACAATCTTGGTATGAGTAATACAATTGCTGGAGTGGTGCATATTGTGTCCCTTTTTGCAAAATCAAATCCAAATCCAAAGCGTGATGCAACAGTTCAAGAGGTGGTAGATGCGATTAATGCGGAGAATGGAATTGCTGTTCTTGCACATCCTGCATGGTCAGTTAATACTCCTTCTGTACTTTTAGATACAAAAGGTTTTGTTGCTACAGAGATATATAATGCAGTTTCTGATGCTGGTCAAAGCTTACGTCCTTATTCCGATATGTATGTAGATATTTGTGCAAATGCTGGTGCATATCCAGGCATATTTGCTACAGATGACGCACATGCATATAATGGTGCCGATAATTGTCTTGGCTGGGTTATGGTCAAGGCAGATGAGTTTACAAATGATTCTTTGGCTGAAGCAATTAGAAAAGGTAATTTCTTTGCTACTCAAGGTCCTGAGCTTTATGTAGTTCGAGAGAATAAAAAACTTAAAATCTACACTTCTCCATGTTCCGTAATCGGTGTTATTTCAAATATTTCATGGGCTTGGGGACATGTTAAGCGTGAAGAAAATCTTACTTATTTTGAGTATGAGATTCGTGATGACGAAAAATGGGTGCGTGTAGAAGCTCGTGATGCAAATGGCAAGAGGGCTTGGAGTAACATTTTTGTAATATAATGCTTTGATAACTTAAGCTTGGAATATTTAATAAATAAAGTTTATTAATTCTAAAGTTACAAATTAAATTTAGGATTGTATTTTTGCTTTTAGAATTTAGTGTAGTTGCAAACTTTTTTGGTTTAAGGTATAATATTATCCGAATTTAAGTTAAGTATTTTTAATGTTTTATGACAAATCAAACTGATAATACATTTTGTCCAAAAACACCACTGTTAAATGTGTTGTTTGGAATAAAAAAATGGTTCACAAAGGGTAGGTGCATTCTTCTGGGTGTGCTTATTGTGTTGTTTGTTTTTTTCTATAATCCAACAAAAATAGAGCGATTGTTTTATGCTATTCCAGAGGAGGCAATTGTATCCGTTTATGTTAATTCCCTTTCTAAGGAATGGGATGCTGCAATGGATAATAATATGCTTATGGGTAGTGCAAGTGTAATATCTCAAGAGGATTTAAGTGATTTACGCTCAAATGAAGGTGTAAAATGGACACTTCGCCTTCTTACAGGTAAAGATAGTGTTGTTGCAGCAATAGATGGTAATGGAGATAAAGAATTTGATTTTGAATCTGGTGATTATCTTGCTGGAGCTACAAGTATTGGTTTTAGAAGAAGAATAATGGAATTTTTATGGCATATTAAATATGTGCCAGGCTTGGGTGAATTAGGTGTAAAGAACGGAATTCGTTATTTAGATTTCAGTAAACATAAAGTTGGTCCATCTCCAAGAAATCCAGTGTTAGCTTTGGATGTTGTCGATGGTATGCTTATAGTTGCTTTCACAAGTAATGTTGATGATTTACTTGCAGTAAAGAAGAGAGTTGTTACTCGCTCTAATATTGCCAATGTATTTACTATAACAGATGAACCTTGGAAGCTACGCACAAGCAAGGCAATTCCTAAAAATTTTATAGTATGGTCAACTTTTTATGATGGTATTGTAGGAATAAGTTCATTTAAATCAAAGAATTTAGAAGTCAGACTACTTGATGTAAGCGATAAAACCCAAGCGATAATGGGTAAAATGATGAATTTTGATGAGCTAGGTGTATCAGCAGAGAAAATAGCTGCTCAATATGCTTCAGCAGAAGATATGGTTTTAGGATTTGTCTTTAATACATCAATTTGCTCATTAGAGTCACTTTTGGGTGCAACAGGTAATCCTATTGAGGTAGCGGAGCCAAATGAGTTAGTTACAATTACAGCATTAGGTGGAAGTAATGCATTTGAGTTGCTTGGCAACAGACTTCCTTCTATCCATTTGTCTACTACGCAAAAAAAGCTAAAAGAAGGTGACTCAGAAATAGAAATGCTTCTTATAGATATTTTAAAGAATAATAAAGTAACCAGTACAGGTCCGCAACAGTATCGCAGCATTTACACTCCTAAGGTAAAAGGTTTTGATTTAATTGCTGCTAATATTAAATTTGGCTTATATTATGAGAAGGACAATGAGTTATATAATATGGGATTAGCTCCATTGAATGCAGTTAAAGCAGGCTCAGAGCTTCCTGTAAATTCCATTCCAGGAGCATATACAGTTGGTGATATGCTTGATTTCTTTGGAGAAGAATGTGGTTCCAGTTATTTTATTGGATATTGTAATATAAAAGAGCTTTCAAAACTCACAAATATGTTGCAAGCGAACCTAAAACTCGCTACAATGTTTGGAGTTAAATTGAATAAGGTAGATATTCGAATAGTTAACACTGTTGCTTTAGTAGTAGATAAACTATCAGAGGCAGACACATTAAGTGTTGGTATTAGTAGAATAGACGATAAGAAAACTATAAATTTGTTAAAATCAGACGAGGTTTATTGCTTGTCATTAAACCTTACAGGAAAGGATAAATAAAATGAAAATATCTAAATTCGCAACATTTACAGCAGCAGCTCTAGTTGCAGGCGGTGTATTTGCAGAGGAAGCTGCACCAGCAGTTGCAGCAGAAAAGGCACCTGCTCCAGCAGTAGAAGCAAAGGCAGCAGATGAGGTTTCAGTCCTAATTGGTGGCACAGTAAAGATTATGAAATCAGAGATTGATGCTCGTATTGCTGATTTTGTTAAGTATTCTGAGCAGATGGGTCGCCCTGTTCCAGCAGAGCAGCTAACAGAGATGCGTAAGGAAATGATTGAAAGCATGGCTATGCAGAAAGCTCTTGAGATTGCTGCAGATAAGGCAAATATCACAGTGTCAGACGATGATGTAAATAAATTCATTGCTGATAATACTCCAGAAGGCATGACTTTTGATGATATTGTAAAGCAGCAGGGTGTTGACCCAGTAGAGATTCGCAAGGAACTAAAGGCAAATCTAAAGATTGAAAAGTTTATGAAGGCTCAGGTTCCTGAGATTACAGTAACAGATGAAGAAGCTAAAGAGCAATTTGATAAAATTGTTAAAGAAAATGGCGAAGAATGTCTAAATAAGCCTGAATCTGTAACAGCAAGTCACATTTTGCTAAAGTGCACAGATGAAGATGCAGATGCAAAGAAGGCTGAGATTATTAAGCTACGCGAGCGCATTCTAGCAGGTGAGAAGTTTGCAGATGTTGCTAAAGAAGCTTCTGATTGCCCAAGTAAGGCAAATGGTGGTAGCCTAGGCGAGTTTGGCAGAGGCCAGATGGTTCCTGAGTTTGAAGTTGCTTCTTTCTCACAAGAAATCGGTAAGGTTGGCGAGCCTGTAAAGACAAATTTTGGCTGGCATATCATCCTTGTTGAGGCAAGAAGCGAAGGTGGAAAAATCACTTTTGATGAAGTTAAGGAAGGTCTAAAGACTCAGATTAAGAGATCTAAAGAGTCTGAAGCTGTTCGTGCTCTAGTAGAGAAAATTAAGAAGGAAGCAAATATCCAGATTCTTGAGAAGGCTGTAGAGTCTGCTCCTGTAACTCCTGAGTCTGCACGTGAGCTTCCTGTTTGGGCAAAATAATGTCAGCAACAAAAAAAGAATTAAGCTTTGAGGCTGCTCTAAAGCGTCTTGAAGAGTTAGTTGAGAAGATGGAGTCAGGTGAAACAGATCTTGACTCCATGGTTAAGAGCTTTGAGGAAGGCCGTGAGCTAGTAAAGCTTTGCACAGAACGCCTTAATAGCGTAGAGCGCAAAGTTGAAGAGCTTGTAAAAGATTCTTCGGGCAAGGTTTCCGCAAAGCCTTTTAGTGAGGAATTTTAATTTTATATTGAAATTACTCATATATAAAAATACAAGAGTGCGTTCTGGTTAGAGCGCACTTATATTTTTAAGCACTATCATTTAATATTTTACATGATATTAGAAATAAAGAATTTATCAAAGTCATTCGGTTCAGTTAATGTGCTATCAAACATCTCTTTTTCGTTAGAAAAGGGGAAGATTCTTGGACTTACAGGTGAAAATGGAGCAGGAAAAACAACGTTGATGCGTTGCATTAGTGGTTTGATTCGCCCCAATGGTGGTGAGTTGATACTAGATGGCACACCGATGACATCTCATATCAGTCACAAAAAACGTAGCTCTACATGTTATATGGTGCCGCAGGAATTTACCTTGATTCCAAATATGTCTGTGGCAGAAAATATTTATCTTGGCCGAGAGATATCCTCAAAAGGATTATTGGCAAAACGCGAAATGCGCGAAGGAGCAACGCGTGTTTTAAGTGAAATCGGTGCTGATATTTCACCTGATGCTATAGTTGAAGATTTAAGTGTTGCAAATCGTCAAAAGATTGAATTAGCAAAGGCTTTTTTGCAAAAAGCAAAGCTTATTATCTTTGACGAGCCAACAACTGTGCTAAATTCCACAGAAACAGCCGCACTTTTTAAGATAATTCGTGAATTTTGTGCAAATGGTGGTAGTGCAATTTATATCTCTCATAAGCTACCAGAGGTGTTAGATATTTGTGATGATGTGGCAGTGCTTCGTGATGGTGTTTTGGTAGAAAATAAGCCATCAAGCGAATTTACTCCGCGCAGCCTTGCTGAGGCGATGGTGGGACGCCCATTGGAGGGTCTGTTCCCTCCTAAAAAACCTTTAACAGATGAGCAACTTGCTGCTGGAGCAGCACTTGAAGTTGAAGGTGTTTCCGATGGCGGAGTAGTAAGGACAGCTTCCTTTAAGCTTTATTCAGGCGAAATACTTGGTTTAGCAGGACTTGCCGGAGCAGGTAGAACAGAGCTTGCAGAGCTTCTTTGTGGTATGCGTCGTCGTACTAGTGGCAAGGTAAAGCTTTTTGGACAAGAGGTGCACTTTACATCAATGGCGGCAGCATTGAAAATGGGGCTTACATATTTGCCTGAGGATCGCCAAAATACAGCACTTCTTCAAGATTTTTCTATTCAGGATAACATTACTTTAGCAGCATTAAAGAAACATACTACAAAGGGTGGCATTGTTTCTGTTAAGAGCTGTGATAATGCAACCGCAGATCACATAAAAAAGCTTCATATTAAGTGTGAAACAGCTTCAGCAGCTGTACGTACTTTGTCTGGAGGAAATCAACAGAAGGTTGTGATTGCCAAAGGTTTAGATACTGAACCACGCGTGTTCATTTTTGATGAACCAACACGTGGTGTTGATGTTGGCGCACGCTCTGAAATTTACGATGTAATTCATGGCTTGGCAGCACAAGGAATGGCTGTTTTATTGATTTCTTCTGACCTTGAGGAGGTTATAGGAAATTGTAATCGCGTAATGGTTATGCGTGATGGCGAAATAGCTGGTGAGCTAGAGGGTGATGCTGTGACTGAGGCTGCAATTATGCATATGGCACATGGAGTTTAGCCTAAATCGTATCTGAATTTAGATGAAGAAGCACATTGTGCTATGAAGTGGTGTGAAGCACCATGAAGCATTGAAGAGCAACATATTCGGTAGAGTTATCTTTGATTCTGTCTTTTTTAGATTTATCAATAGATTTTACGTGTCGTATCATGTTGAAAAAATATTGAATTTTTAACATGATAAAAATCTCATGTTAAAAAAACGCATAATTTTTAACACGATAATCCCTTTTTTGATGTTTTTTATTTTATGATATGGTAATATCTATAACGTCATTATGGAGATGTTTAAATATGAAAAACCGAGTTATTGATTTATTGCCATTGAAAATAGATTTGGAAACACCAGTAATCCTTAAAAAAACTATTATTGCAAATAAGGAGCTAGGTATTCTAAAAGGCATAATAAAAACAATACCTAATCAAAATATTCTTATAAATGCAATTTGTCTTCAAGAAGCTAAGGATAGTTCTGAAATTGAAGCAATAATAACAACACATGATGAACTTTATCAATCTGCTATTTCAGATTATGAAACATTGTCTCAAACAGCAAAGGAGATACAGAATTATCGTGAAGCATTAGATTGTGGGTATAATCTTTTGAGAAAATATGGATTTATCTCTTTAAATCATGTATGTTTAATTCAGCAAACTTTAGAGAAAAATAATGCAGGAATTCGTAAACAATGTGGTACAGTATTAAGAAATATCAATACTGGAGAAATTGTTTATACTCCT
The DNA here is from genome assembly GCA_017648065.1 of Kiritimatiellia bacterium. Lineage (GTDB taxonomy): Bacteria > Verrucomicrobiota > Kiritimatiellia > RFP12 > UBA3636 > RGIG990. Next base: position 7,931 of record JAGCJJ010000075.1, read on the forward strand.
CCTCAATCTTATGATGAGATTGTTAACTTAATGAATAATTTAGAGCAATATATTAATGATTCAAGCGATGATGTAGACCCTCTTATTCGAATGGCGATTATTCATTATCAATTTGAATCTATTCATCCATTCTATGATGGTAATGGAAGAACAGGAAGAATCATTAATGTACTTTTTTTGATATTAAATCAGCTTCTTGATGTCCCTGTTATTTACCCTAGTCGCTATATGATTTTGCATAAGGGAGAGTATTATAACCGGATAAATGCGGTACGTCTAAACAATGATTGGGAAGGATTCATCATATTTATGCTTGATGCAATAGCAGAGTCTGCACGACTTGCAATTGATACAATTGAGCGAATATTAGTGGTTAGAAGAAATATTAAGGAAAAAATAAAAAATAAATTTGCATTTTATAGTGCGGATTTAGTTGATGCTCTTCTGCTTTACCCATATACAAAAATAGCACATTTTTCCCAACAGCTTGGTATTTCTCGTCAAACAGCAGCCTCTTATTTAAGACAACTTGAGGACAGTGGAATAGTTAAATCAAAGCAAATATGGAAAACAAAATTTTATATAAACACAGAATTGTTTAATGCTTTAGTACCTGCATCTTATGAAGTTCCAGATACAAAAACAATGATTGTGACAGAGTCTCCCGCAAATATTTATTCTAAATCAAAAAATTAAAATATGTAATTAAACCCAAAAACGGGAGTAGAATTTCAAAATTTGATTACTTTTTTGATTGTTGTTAATCATGCATCATATGCACGGAGCATCTACCCACACGGCATAGCATCAGTGCGAAATCTTGGTCAATTATGTCAAAAACTTCACACTTGTAGATACCACGCTGATTCTAACTGTCGTTTGCGGGTTAGATATACCTTTTTCCCTATTTGTTTATCATAGATAAACATATGCAAATTATCGCTTTTATTTTAAGTAATAATTTGGTAGACTTATTAGTTAGAATTTTAGTGATTTTTGCTGTATTGTTTAATTAGGGTTATAAATTTTATTAAAAGCAGCACCTTTTGAATAAGAAAAAGAGGAAAATATGTCTTTAAGTATCGGTATCGTTGGTCTCCCAAATGTAGGTAAATCTACTCTTTTTAATGCTTTAACACGTGCTCAAAATGCACAGTCTGCAAATTACCCATTCTGTACAATTGAGCCAAATCTAGCAGCAGTACCAGTACCTGATTATCGATTACAAAAGCTTGCTGAGTTAGTTAATCCACAGAGAATCATCAATGCTACAGTTGAATTTGTGGATATTGCAGGTTTGGTTAAAGGTGCAAGCCGTGGCGAGGGCTTAGGAAATAAGTTCTTAGGAAATATCCGCGAGGCAGATGCAATTTTGCATGTGGTTCGCTGCTTTGATGATCAAAATGTTGTTCATGTTGAAGGTTCTGTAGATCCAGTACGTGATGCAAATATCATTGAGACTGAGCTTATACTTGCTGATATGGAAAGCATTGAAAAACGCATTGAGCGTTTAACAAAGCTTGCTCGTGCAGATAAAGAAATCCGTAAAGAACTTGATGCTGTAATTAAGCTTAAAGAATATGTTGAAAATGGAAATCCTGTAATCAGCTATCCTGAGCATGATGCAGAGGATCTTCAGACAACGCTTCATGATATGCGCTTCTTAACAGATAAGCGTATCATCTATGTTGCTAATGTTGATGAAGATGCTCTTTTGGAAGATAATGAGTATGTAGCAAAGCTACGTGAATATGCATCTGCTCGTGGTGCACAAACAGTGCGTATTTGTGCACGCATCGAAGAGGATATGGCTGGTCTTCCAGATGAAGAAAGAAACGAATTTCTTTCTTCCTATGGAATTGAAGAAAGTGGCTTGGATGTAATTGTAAAGAGTGGTTATGAAACACTTGGACTTATTAGTTACCTGACAGCTGGACCTCTGGAAGTTCGTGCTTGGACTATTCACAAGGGATGGAAGGCTCCAAAGGCAGCCGGTGTTATCCATACAGATTTTGAAAGAGGCTTTATCCGTGCACAAGTAATTTCATATGAGGATTATGTTGCAAATGGAGGAGAGCAGCAGTGCAAAGCATTAGGCGTAGTTCGTATGGAAGGTAAGGACTATGTAATGCAAGATGGTGACGTAGTTGAATTTTTATTTAACGTGTAAGCAATAATTAGGAGAATGACGTAATGAAAAAAATTCCCCATAGTTTTTTAATTTTAGCAGTTTTATTTTGTGCAATTTTTTATGTTATAAATTTGCAGGCGGAAAGCATATTAGATAAATTGAGTGAAAAGAAAATCGATAAAAATGTTGAATGTAATGTTTGTGCCGATTCTTCTGAGTATAAGTTAGATTCTGATTGGGGTGTGTTGTCTGGCAATGTAATTATTGAATATGGCAACATTAAATTAAATGCTGATAAAATTCGTTTTAACAGAGTTACTGGTGATGCCGAGGCAGAAGGTAATGTTGTTTTTACTTCAGATACTGGTGATGTTTGGCGAGGAGATACATTAAATGTTAATGTGTTTAAGGGATTGGCACAATCTTCTGGTTTTGATTTCTATTCAGAACCTGTTCGTGTTATTGCTGCTGGTGGTTCTATACTTACTGATGAAGAAAATAAAAAAGAGTATAGTGTTGAAAATGCAGTTGTAACAACTTGTACAAATGCACCTGCTCATTTTCACTATCATGTAAAAGCCAAAAAGCTTAGAGTAATACCAGATGAAGAACTTATTGCCGAGGGTGCAGTTTCATATTTATTTGGTGTACCTATTTTTTATTGGCCATTCTATTGGAAAGATTTGAATCGTCACTATGGCTTTAGATTTGAGCCTGGTTATAGTAGTGATTGGGGTGCTTTTCTTTTGTCTTCACATAAATTATCTATTTATCAAAATAAGGAAACACAAACTTATTTTGATTCCAAAACAAGTATTGATGTACGTTCAGAGCGCGGAATTGCTTTTGGTGAAAAATTAGAATGGGAAAAGGGTGAGAATTTTAACGGATGGTTTTCTGCATATTTCTTACATGACAATGATCGTCCAGAAGATATTATCAATAAAGACCGTTATCGTTTCCGTTTTGAAAATGAATGGGAAGTTACAGATCGCGATAGAATAATTGCGCAAGCTTTATATGTTAGCGATGACCGTGTTATGGAAGATTTCTTTGAAGAAGAGTACGATCAAATGAATCAACCAGATACATATTTTGCATGGACACATAGAGGTGATGCATATAGTGGAGGTATGCAAACTCGCTTACGTTTGAATAATTTTTATACACAGACAGAACGCTTACCTGAGTTTTGGTATAATCTTAATGGTACAGAATTATTCAATACAGGATTTTATTTGAAGAATAAATCATCATTCTCTTATTTAGACAGAGATTTTGATAAAAGATTAGGTCGTGCTTCTTACGATACTCTTCGTTTGGATTCTGAGTTTGTTTTGACTCGCCCAATTAAACTAATGGGATTTTTAAATGTTGTTCCTCGTGTTGGCTATCGTGGTACTTTGTATGAGGAGACACTTAAAAATGATCGTGCAGATTACAGAAGTGTTTTTGAAATAGGTACTGAAATTTCATTCAAAGCTTTTTCAACTTGGGCAGACAATGACGGATTTACATGGCGCCATGTAATTGAACCATATGCTGATATTAAGTTAATCCCTGAGGCTAGCCTTACTCCTGAAGAGCTATATCAATTTGATGATATAGATGAAATTAAAGAAGGAAAGAAGCTACTTTTGGGCTTGAGAAACAGATGGCAGTATAAAACAAATAATCCTAATGCGACTGCAAGAGAGTTATTATATTTAGATTTATATGCCGTTTTCAATATTGACAGAGATGCAGATGAAGAAGATACTTTTGAATCTTTTAATTTTGATCTAAGATACAGACCTACTTCATGGTTGGAATTAGATGGTGAAGGTGTATATGAACAAGATGAGTCTGATATTTCAGAAGCTTTGTTTAGATTAAATGTGTGGTATGATGCTTTTGAAGCAAGCGCATTTTATCGTTATATTAATGACGAAGACAGCAATCTTGTCGGAGCAGATTTTGTTTGGAATATAAATACAGAATGGGCTGTTAGTTTGTATGGTAGATATGAATTTGATGATTCACGACTAGAAGAAATTGGAGGATGGATTCAACGAAAATATGACTGTCTTGCATGTCGTATTTATTTTACATATGAGCCAAGCTATATTAGGAATGATGGAACAGAAGAGGACAAACATTTTAGAGTTTCATTTATTTTATGGTTAACAGATTTTGAGCCAAAGAATTTGCAAGAGTTATTTGATAGATAAATAGTTTATAACTATAGTGTACAATATGTTGAATATTTATAAAAATTTTTTAATTAGTATACTTTGCTGTTGTTTAAGCAATGTTTATGCAACTAATTCATGGGATAAGTATTTAAGTGAAAATACTCTTCCGAAAATAAAAATTTCGAAGGATGTATCTATTAATAGAAATAGTATTACATCAGCCATCCCAGAAGCAACACAAATCTTTTCTAATAATCTTGATCAAGTGCAATTGCAGATTGCTACAGAAAATGAAGAAGATGTTTTTATTGCGAAATCATATTCTGATAGAGCATTTTCACAATGGTTTGACAATAATATTCGACCAGTTTATCGTTTTCGTGTTGGCTTAATTAATGAAACTTCGTTTTCTAGTTATGGTGCAACAGAGATTGTTACTGTAGATTTAAAGTCTCGTTTATTTGAGTTTGTTGATTTTTTGCCAGGAGTAGCACTTGATGCATGGGTGTTTGCAGATGGAATGTATTTCATGGATAATCCAGAAATTTCGGCATTGCCTGATGCTCTCATAGCAGCAGGTTTGGATTTAGGAATATGGTGGCGTTTTTCAAATGGTTTTTCTTGGGAATTGCGTGGTGCACCAGGTGTTTATTCTGATATTACAGATCCAGTGTTTTCTTGTACTGCAACATTAAATTTACATTATTCATTTTCTGAAAATATTTCTTTAATAGCAGGTGCTATATACCGTCCAAAATGGGATATGGAATTTTTCCCAAACATTGGTTTTATATGGCAACCAAGTGATCAGTTTCGTGTTCATGCAGCATTACCTGAGTCCCGTATTGATTTATTCCCTAGAGGTATTGTTAATCTCTTTGCTACTTTCACTTGGGATAATATAACATATTGGTTAGATAAAAATGATACATTATCAGATACGGTAACATTTGATGCTTTTCGTGCATCTGTTGGTGCAACAATAACATTATTAAATGATTTGGAGCTTACAGCAGAATTGGGAACTCATTTAAAGCATGAGCTTAAATATGAAATTAATGGAGAAGATACAATTGAGCTTGATGAAGCATCTTTTATTCGTGCATCTATAGGTCATCGTTTTTAAGTTTTAGAGTTATTGTAAATATACTTTACCATTAAAATTTATAATGGGCTGTAAAGAGTTATTCGTTACATATTTTATATAAAATTTTATTAATTTATGTTAGATATTGATTAACTATTTGTTTTTTGCTAAAAAATAAGAAATAGTTGTTGGAGTAAATTTATGACAAAGAAAACAAAAGAGCTTAATAATTGGGTAGGCGAGAAGCTTTGCAAAAAGGTAGTTGCTGCACTGAACAACAATCGATTCAAGGCAGAATATTGTGAGAATTCCCTTGCAGCAAAGAAGCGAGCACTAGAGCTAGCTGCAGGTGCTACAACAGTTGGTTTTGGCGGTTCCCGTACAATTACTGATATTGAATTAGTTGATGAATTGGTTGCAAATGGTGCAACGATTTTGAATCACGGAAATCCAGAGCTTTCTCCAGAAGAGAAGATGGCTCTTATGAAGCAGCAACAGACTTGCTCTGTATTTTTCTCAAGCGCAAACGCTATCACACTGGATGGCGCAATTGTAAATATTGATGGTGTTGGTAATCGCGTTTCAGCTATGATTTTTGGCCCTGAAAAGGTAATTATTGTTGCAGGACGCAATAAGCTTGTTGATGGTGATATTTGCGATGCAATTAAACGCATCAAGACTTTTGCTTGTCCTCCAAATACATATCGACTGGGCAAAAAGACTCCTTGTGCAGAGACAGGTATTTGCGTAAATTGTAATTCTCCAGAGCGTATTTGTAATGTAACAACAATTCTGGAAAAGTGTCCTCGTGCAACAGACATCTATGTTCTTGTTGTTAATGAGGAAATGGGCTTCTAATTTATCGCATCCTTTACCTTAAAAATATCGGAGAAGTGGGCATATTAAAATGTCCTTACCTTAAAAACATCGGAGAAGTGGGCTTTAGCCCACAAAAAACACCATGCAAACATTTTCCACAATCAACATCCGTGATCCATTCATTCTCCCTCATAATGGAAAGTATTATCTTTATGGCACCCGAGCAGCAATATCATGGAATAAATTTGCTGCACCAGGGAATGGCTTTGATGTATATGTGAGTGAAGACCTCAACACTTGGAGTGATGCTCATGAGGTATTTACCCCTTCATCTAACTTTTGGGGTAAATATAATTTTTGGGCTCCTGAGGTGCATTTCTTCAATGGCAAATTCTATATGTTTGCTTCCTTTAAGGCAGATGATAAGTGCCGCGGAACAGCTATCCTAGAAAGTGATTCTCCTTTAGGACCATTCGAACCACTTACAGATGGTGCTGTAACGCCTGCAGATTGGGAATGTCTAGACGGAACACTCTATGTAGAAAACGATGTTCCTTATATTGTTTTTTGTCATGAATGGCTCCAAATAGGTGCTGGAACAGTTTGAGCACAGGAGCTTAGCAAGGATCTTCGAAATCCGGTAGGAGAGCCTTGGGTGCTTTGGTCTGCCGATACTCCTTCTTGGCGATGCGATATGAATGGGAAAGGTGCTTTTGTAACTGACGGTCCATTCCTTTTTAGGCGTAACAACACCCTTTGCTGCATTTGGTCAAGCTTCTCAAAGAATGAATATGTTGAAGCAATAGCATTTTCTGATAATGGCAGTATTTTCGGCAAATGGATAATAGGAGAAAAGCTTCTTCTTGATTCTAATGGTGGTCATGGAATGCTGTTTGATACATTTGATGGTGAACAAATGTTTATTTGTCATTCTCCAAATAAAACTCCAGAAGAGCGACCAAAGCTAATACCAGCCAAGCAGTTATTTGATAAAATTTAGCTATTAATATTTGATGAATATTTATTTTCATATTCCATTTTGCAAATCTAAATGCAAGTATTGTGCATTTTACTCTGAGACTCTGCCACCTCCGGCAGATTATGTTGAGTATTTGCTTTTGGAAATGAAAGAAATATTACATAGAGAGAAGCAACAAGTAAAGACTGTTTATATTGGAGGTGGCACGCCTTCTGCTTTACCTTTGCCACAATTACGACAACTTATTTCAACCATTGTGGCAGAGTGCTCTCCTGAGGAATTTTCAATAGAAGTTAATCCTGCAGATGTTACACCAGAATTAGTTGATGCATTACATGGTGTCACACGAATTAGTATTGGTGCGCAAAGTTTTGATAATAATGTTTTGGATTTTCTTGGACGCCGCCACAAAGCTGATGATATTATTCGTGCAGTTGAGTTAATTAAATCTGCTGGATTTACTAATTTTGGATTAGATTTAATTGCCGCTATACCAGGTATGACAAAAGAATGCTGGGAGCAATCTTTAGAGAGAGCTGTAGCATTGTCTCCTACTCATATTTCTATTTATAATTTGTCAATAGAAGAAGGAACTCCATTTTTTAAGCAAGGAGTTGTGCCAATTGAGGATGATGACGCAATGGAGCAATTGTCACTAGCTCAGTCTGTTCTCAATGTGGCAGGGTATGGTAGGTATGAAATATCAAATTATGCAAATCCAGGCTTTGAATGTAAGCATAATCTTGCTGTGTGGCACGGTGAGGATTATTTTGGTATAGGTGCAGGTGCATATTCTCGTTTAGGATTAAGGCGTATACATAATACAGATAATTGGCATGAGTGGTTATCTGCCAAACAAAATGGGAATAAAATTCCTTACACAGAAGAAATACTTTCAGAAGAGGAAGATTTTAACGAGCGAAAGTTTACTCAGTGGCGTCTTTTAAATGAAGGCATTAATCTTCAATTAAATTCACCAAAAAAGCAAGCATTGCTTAAAACACTCATTGAGCAGAATATAATTCATGAGATCATGCCTGAAACTTATGCATTAACATTACGAGGTACAGAAATAGCAGATTCTGTTATTGCGGCTTTCATGTAATATATTCATATGTCTTTGCAATAGCTATTCTTTGTTGAAAGAAAAGGGGAGTTGCAGAATTCTACAACTCCCCAAACAACAACAAGGATTATGTATGAATAATTAGCCTTCTATTAAAATAGTCTTTTTTTGTTCCTTTTCCTGTTTTGGCATTATAATTGTCAGAATGCCATTTATAAGTTTAGCAGAGATTTCGCTCTCTTTAATTTTCTTTGGTGCTGGTGCTGTGATAACAAAATCTTTAATTGTAAAGCTTCTGTAAATTGGTTGATAACCTTCAGGAGCTTTGTTATTAGAATTTTTTCCAGAAATTGTGATAATGTTATCATTTAGAGACAACTCAATGTCTTCTTTAGAAAAGCCAGGAACATCTAGCTTTAGCTCATAAGAATTTTCAAGCTCTCGCATTTGGCGAATTCTTGCAGGTGAATTATAATTGTCAAAAATAAATGGATATATCATAGTAGCCTCCTTATGCAATATAAATTTTTGTAGATTTCTTTTCTTCAACTAATTTTGGTAGAACAATACGAAGTATTCCTTTATCTAGGGATGCAGAAATTTTGCTTTCGTCAACCTTGTAACTTAGTTTGAATGTTTTTCTAATTGGTTCATTTCCTTCTATTTTGAAAGTAATAACAAGAAGATTTTCTTCAATGTTTATATCAATATCTTTTTTATCTATACCAGGAACAATAAGCTCTAATATGCAGCTGTTTTCGTTTTTGTAAACGTTTGCTCTTAATGTTGGTGAAAAAGAAATGGTATTATCGAACATTTTATCCATTAGTCTGTTATGTGATAATGGGTTAATAAAATTCTCTAATTCCTGAAAAGTATTTGTGTTAAATAAATTTGTAATTGAATTTGTCATAATAGTTTCCTTTCATTAAAAATCTTTTATGCCAGTAATTTAGCAAAGAGCGTGCCAACTAGTGAAAAATAGCTATTTTACTGTATGATTTAGTGATGCTAATAGTCTAAATAAGTCTTTGTTTAATAATGACATATAAAAATAATGTAAATTTTATTTGTGATAAATTATTTCGGATTCTTATCTGAGTGTCTAAACAAATAGTGGGCTGTGCATCTGTAGCACATTGGCACAATAATTGTGACAATATTGCTCACTAGGTGATTTTATAAACTCACTAATAAACTTAGAAAAATGTAATTTCTGGTGATAAATCCTTGGTAGTATATTGCATCATCATGCGGCACAGTTCAAAAATATTCTCACAATCTCACTCATTATATTAGTATTCGTGTCTATTGGTGCACATTCGTGTCCTTTCTCTTTCCCTCATCCC
>JAGCJJ010000076.1 GCA_017648065.1 Kiritimatiellia bacterium
AATTTATTTGTCGACGCACTTATGCCTTCGGCGAAACACGGAGCACACGTAGTGTAATTTTTCGGAGGAACAGAGATTCGGAAAGTGGGAGTGAGAATATAACATGTTCAAGCCTCCTAATCTCCAAAACTCCTAATCTCTCAGTAGCGAAAGCAATATTTAGAAGTTACTTTCGTTGCTTGGAGCTTTGGAGGCACGGAGAGAATTGATTTGTCGTTTATGCTGTGGCCTTCGGCGAAACGCGGAGGCAATTGAGGTTAAGAGGCACGGAGGGTTTTTGGAGTTTTTGTAACCACGAAAAGCACGAAACAACACGAAAAGTTTTTGTGGTTTAATTCTCAGCGGCGCTGCTACTCTGCGTTAAATAAAATCCAACAGCACACAAAAACATCCGTAAATATTTGTGCACATCTGTGGTGTTGTTGTATAAGTAGTTTAAAATTAATGTGATATTGTCTCTACTTGACTTTTTATCCGCATTCTACCTGACTTTTTATCCGTATTCTACTTGACTTTTTATCCGATATATGCTACATTTGGCTACGATTAATGAGGTGGAATTATGATTACAAGATGGCAAGAAACAAATTTAAAAGAGGCTCTAAAAGAGCGTCGTGGTGTACACCTAACAGGTGTACGCCAATGTGGGAAAACCACTTTAGCTGAATTTGTTGCTGGCTCAAATATGCGACATTTGTCTCTCGATGACGCGAATTATTTGGCGGCAGCAAAAAATGACCCGATTAACTTTGTTAATCGGTTGGATAATAAAACACTTGTTATCGATGAAATACAAAAAGCCCCAGAGCTTTTAAATGCTATAAAATTTAAGGTAGATCATGATAATTCTCAAGGTCAATATCTGATTACTGGAAGTTCTAATCTTCGCTTTGTGAAAGCGGTTAAAGATTCTCTTGCAGGAAGATTTGGTAGAATTAGGTTACGAACCTTTACCCTAGGCGAGATTATTGGCGGTAAAGGAAATTTTCTTTCCTCTGCTTTTGCAAGGGATTTTTCTCAACCAAGTCCATTATTGGATAAACGAGAAATTATTCATTATGCATTTAATGGAGGTTATCCAGAGACTCTTAATCTTAGGTTGCGAACTAAAAGAGCGTGGTTTAATGAGTATTTAGACGATTTATTAACTAAAGACATACAAGAAATAACTGAGGTTCGTAAAGTAGATTCCCTTAAAAGGATTGCCTTATGGATGATGGCATATTCTTCTAAATTCTTTGATTTAATAGATCTATGTGCAGCTTCGCAAACGAGTAAGGAAACTATGGGTAATTATATTACAGGATTAAAAACTCTGTATATTGTTGATGAGGTCCCTGCTTGGGTTGAAAATGATTATGCAAAAATTTGTAAGCGTTCAAAATTTTTTGCGTCGGACTCTGGGTTGCTAGCAAATTTACTTGGGTGGGATGAGGATTCAATTTATTATAATGCAGATTCTTGTGGTAAATTGATAGAAACCTGGGTGTATCATGAATTAGCTTCATTAGCAGAGATGGATTTGGGGTATGAAATTTTTCAATATAGAGACACATCTAAGCGTGAGATTGACTTTATTATAAAGAATTCATCCAATGATTTGCTTGGAATAGAAGTAAAATCTGGGACGGTTAATTCGGATGACTTTAAACATTTAAAATGGTTTGGTTCTAAATTTGCAAAATCTAAGTTTACAGGTATAGTGTTATATGCAGGAAATGAGATATTGCAATTTGGCGACGGATATTATGCAGTTCCATTATCTGCACTAGCAATATAGTTTGCACGCAGAAAATGAACTACCGTAGGCTCAAGTGCTAGCACTCATTATTCATTCTCTGTGGCTCTGCGGGAAATTAACTTCGCATTTTTAGTCACCACACAAGCTTTGGTAATATTGCACTACGTGTGCTCTGCGTTCTCAGCGAGGGTATGATGAAATCTAGCGGGAGAGAGTGTAGTAGATGGCTTCTAGGGCGCGAAGGTTGCGCTCCGTAGAGCAGTCGCTCTGCTCAAATGCTGCTTTGGCCGCTGTACCTAATTCTGTGAGTTTTGACTCGTTACTTAATAGCTCTGTAAGTTTTTCTGCTAAATCTTCTACGGAGCCAGCCTTGAAATAGCGTCCAGATATGTTGTCTTGGACGATTGTTGCGTTTTTAGCTATGTCTGAAACTAAAACAGGAGTAGATTGTGACATTGCTTCTATAGGTGTAATAGCAAATTGCTCGTACCAAATAGATGGAAAAACTAATAAAGACGCTTTAGATAATAGATGTATTACTTTATCATGTGGTAGCCCACCTAAAAATGAAATAGAAGGATAGTCTTTACATTGTCTTTCTAGTTTTTCTTTTTCTGGACCATTCCCCACTATGATTAGTTTATAATCATATGTGTTTTTAAGAAGTTTCCAAGCGTTTATAAGAGTAACAACACCTTTCTCAGGAGATACTCTACCTACAAAAATTATAATTCTTTCTTTTTTATTTAATGTAACATTTTGAGGTAAAGAAACAATATTTGACTTAACAATAACTTTTGATTCTGGCAGCCGAACTTTTTTTATGAAGTTCTCTTTTGCAAAATTGCTTAGCGTAATAAACTTGGTAACTTTTTTGCGATATGTTCCTAAAAATCGGTGAACCATAAGCATTGCTGCAACGGTTGCAGATGCACTAAAAGAATTACGATAGCATTTTTTGAAAATTCCTCGTATTGGGGATTTTCCTAAACAACGCTCACATAGAGCACACTCTTGCTCCCTAAATAGGTACCCATTTAGACAAGTAAGTCTGTAATTGTGTAATGTCTGAACAACCGGTACTCCTGCTTTATCGCATGCATAATAAATAGATGGAGAGATTAAAGGAAATGTGTTGTGGCAGTGTACTACGTCTGGCTTAAATTCTGCTATGATTTTAAGAATTGTCTTATATGAAGCTTTATTCCAAATTGTATTTAGAAAAAGCTTTATTTTTGAGGTGTTTTCGCCAATGGAATCATTTGTAACCTCATAAACTTGCACAGTATGTCCACCAGCAATGAGCATATCGCGCTCAGCTTCAAAAACACTATCCTCGCCACCACGTAGCTTGTAACGATTGTGTACAAGCAGAATGCGAAGTGGAGTAGAGTCTGTATTTTCTTTTTGTGCGAGTGCTTTGTCCATTGTATGCACAATTTACTGATTATTTGGTTTTAATTCTTCCTCGTAGGAAACAGCAATTCTTGGTGTGATGATTGTCACATTAGGAAAACCTTTATATACAAGAAATTGACGTGCCTCAATTAGTGCTTTTTTCTCTACGTTGTCTGCTGCTTTAATAGTAACGGAACGTCCCACACTTGCACCAGCCTTTTTGAGAATTCGAAGGAGATCGTCGCGATTAACTACTTGTCCAATATATGTGAATGTCCCATCTTGATTTAATGTAACCTGAATGGAAAGATTACCCATACTTTGCTTGTTTGATAGGGAAGTACGTGTTGTTGTGGTGCAGCCTGATAAACAGAACATTCCTATTAGCAATAGTAGACAAATTGAATAAAGATGTCGTGTCATAGTTTTTCCTCCCTAAAAATTGGAAACAAGCTAATTTGTTTAGTTGTAGCTTTGCTTTGGGAAGAAACATAACAGTCTCTTCCTCAAAGCAATTATTATATGCGAATGATTAAGCCTTTAGTGACTGTAAAAGCTTTGTTTGACGCTCGATTTCAGTAACTAGCTCTTCGCGACGATCCTTCTGCTGCTTGATAATAGCTTCAGGAGCTTTGTTTACGAAATTCTCGTTAGAAAGCTTTGCCTCAACAGTAGCTAGGAATCCGCGTAGCTTTGTTAGCTCTTCTTCAATACGAGCAGCTTCCTTTGCAACGTCAATTAGACCATCCAAAGGAATGCCGATAGAACCAAGTGCACAGCTAGCTGTTGGCATACCAGAAGAATTACCCTCTGTTGAAATCTCTAGTTTTGTTGCACGTAGAGCAAGCTTTAGAGCTTCAGCATCGCGAGTTAGACGCTCAACTGTAATTGCATCCTTAGCAACGATTACAGCAGTAATTTCCTGCTTAGGATTTAGCTTGCACTCTGTACGTAGTGCGCGACCTGTTGTTACAAGTTCATGACGATTTTCTACATATTCAAAGATTTCATCAGAAAGGCCTAGCTCATTTGCAAGAGCATCTGAAAGCTCAGTTGGCCATGGAGCTGTCATAATTGACTCATCATCGCCAGCATAGCCTAACTGATGCCATAGCTCTTCTGTAATGAAAGGCATGAATGGGTGTAGAACACGGATTAGCTTGCCATATACGCTTGCAAGAATAGCAAACTTCTGTGCGCGGCGCTCTGCATTGTCGCCACGTAGCTCTGCCTTTGCACCTTCAAGATAGCGGTCACAGAATGTGCTCCAAGCAAAATCATAAGCAGCCAGAGCAGCATCCTGGAAGCGATACTTCTCAAGTGATGCAGTAACATTTGCTATCATGCGAGAGCAAGCGATTAGCAGATGACGATCGTCGTCATTTAGTAGCTCTGGATTTAGCTTAGACTCTGCAGTAGCAACCTCGCGCCAAGGAATTGTGTCGCCAGAATTTTCTGCGCAAGAAATGATAAAGCGAGCAGCATTCCATAGCTTTGTACCAAAATTACGGCCTAACTCAAATTTTTCTTCATTGATATAAACGTCCATACCCGGTGATGTTGTTTGCATCAATGTGAAGCGTAGTGAGTCAGCGCTGTACTTTTCAATGATATTCAGTGGGTCAATTGAGTTGCCAAGAGATTTTGACATCTTGCGGCCCTTGTCGTCACGTACAACACCATGAAGCACAACATTACGGAAAGGAACTTCATCCATAAACTTGCAACCCGCCATAATCATACGAGCAACCCAGAAGAAGATGATGTCTGGAGCTGTGCATAGATCGCAAGTAGGGTAGTAGCGCTTTAGGTCTGCACTCTCTGTCTCTGGCCAACCCAAAGTAGAGAATGGCCATAACCATGATGAGAACCATGTATCAAGAACGTCTTCATCCTGTTTAATAAATTCTTTTGTAGCACCGCACTTTGGACAAACCTCAGGAGCCTCAGTTGCTGCCCACTCCTGGCCGCACTTATCGCATGTATAAACAGGAATACGATGACCCCACCAAATCTGACGTGAAATACACCAATCTCTGATGTTCTCCAGCCAATTGAAGTATGTTGTTTCATAGCGTTTTGGTGTGAAAACAATCTTACCTGTGCGTACAGCCTCAAGTGCTTTTTCTGCAAGTGGCTTCATGCGTACGAACCACTGCTTTGAAAGACGTGATTCTACAACTGTGTTACAACGATAGCAGTGACCTACAGAGTTCTGGTAATCTTCAACCTTTACTAGGTAGCCACCTTTTTCTAGGTCTTCAACAATCTTCTTACGGCACTCAAAGCGATCCATTCCTTCATAGCCAGAAAGCTCATTCATTGTGCCGTCGCCATTCATAATATTTACCATTGGTAGATTGTGGCGGCCAGCAACCTGGAAGTCATTAGGGTCATGAGCTGGAGTAATCTTTACTACACCTGTACCAAATTCGCGCTCTACATAATCGTCAACAACAATAGGAATCTCACGATTAGATAGAGGAAGAAGAACCTTCTTTCCGTGTAGGTGAGTATAGCGCTCATCCTTTGGATTGATAGCAACAGCTGTATCGCCAGGTAGTGTCTCTGGGCGAGTAGTTGCTACTTGGATATATTCGCCTTCTAAGCCTACAACTGGGTAGCGGATATGCCATAGATGGCCGCTGTTTGGCTCGTGCTCAATTTCGTCGTCTGCTAGTGCAGTGCCGCAGCGTGGGCACCAGTTTACAATGTAGTTACCACGATAAATTAGGTCTTCCTCATACATTTTGCAGAAAACCTCAGCAACTGCCTTGCTTAAGCCTTTATCCATTGTGAAGCGCTCGTGCTCCCAATCGCAAGAGCAGCCAAGGCTGCGCAATTGACGAACGATGGTGCCACCATATTGCTCACGCCATTCCCAAACGCGGTCAATAAACTTCTCGCGGCCAAGATCCTGGCGGCGTAAACCTTCTTTGCGAAGAGCCTTTTCTACAACATTTTGAGTTGCAATACCTGCATGGTCTGTGCCTGGAACCCACAATACATCGCGGCCCTGCATTCTGCGCCAACGTGTAAGCACATCCTGCACTGTATCGTTAAGAGCATGACCCATATGAAGAATACCAGTAACATTTGGAGGAGGGATTACCATGCTATATGGTTCACCAACGCCGGATGGGCGGAATTTGCCAGTTTTTTCCCACCAAGGGTACCATTTTGCTTCGATTGCCTTTGGATCAAAATGTTTATCCATATCTTTGTCTTTCTAAATTATTATTTTAAAGCTAATTATACTTTTCTATCAATATGAAACGAGCGACAAATATACCAAAATATTGCCGCTCGATAAATGATTAAATAGGGTTGGCCTAAAGTCAGGTAACTATTAGAAGTTTACTCCAAGTGTTCCGTAATACATTTCGCTGTCGCCATAGTATTCAAAACCACCTGTTAGATAAGTGTTCTCTGTGAACATTAAAGAAACACCAACCATGAAACCAAAAACATTATCACTATCGTAGTCAAATGCATCAGATGAAATTACAGATACGCAAGGACCAACAAACAATGCATACTGCTCTGGAAGAATTGAGTGATTGTTGCCACCATCTTCGTTGTGTAGCTGGAATGTTACAGAAGCATCCATCTGCCACCAGTGGAAACCAGTGAAGTCAGCGTAGAAGATTTCTGCATCTGCTTGAATGCGATATCTAGAAATGGTAGAAAGAAAATCAAATTGCTCTGAATCAAAAACATTTAGCATGAAACCACCACCAAAAGTGAATGAATAGTCATCGTCAGCATCAATATCACGATCTGCATTCATAGCACCTAGGTTAACAAATAATGTAAGTGATCTTGTAATATCGTAACCAAAAACACCAACATAGCGAGCAACATCAATATCATATCCTATTGCTGAAGTTTCTACGTTGCGTGTTCCCTTTTCTGCATGAATAGCAAAATGGAAGTCGCTTGAGTCTGCTGTGTTAATAGCATAGTTAATTGAACCAGTATCGCGAGTAACAGGAACACCTGCTGTAAGAGTAGAAGAAAATGCTACTGCAATAGCAAAAGACATAATAATTTTTGATGTAATTTTCATTTTGTGTTTCCTTGAGTGTTGATAAAAAATTCTATATTGGGTATAATGTTTAAGTAAATAAACCTAATAACCCTTAAAGGATTAACCAATATGATACCTTATTTAGAAAATTTCGCAAGTTTTTTTATGTATAAAAGTGGTTTAAAAGTCAAAAAAAATGTAAAAATAGCCATTTTAGGTATGGTTTTGTTTTTTGTTGGTTGTTCTTTTCAGCAATCTGCACCTAGAGATATTATTACTACAACTTCTGAATCTTCATCAATTGAGCAAGCGGCTAGTGTCGAATTTATAAATCTCAGTGCTACAAATGGAGAAGAAAAGCTAAATATTTCAAATCTTCTTGCTGTTGCATTCCCAAAGGCGGAAAAGCTATCTTTACGAGGACATACACTTGAGACTTTGGATTTTGCTCTAATTAAGCACGTAGGAGCAACAATTATATATTTGGATTTGGCAAAGTGTGGCTTGGCTGCAATTCCTAGTGAGGTGTCCGAAGCAAAGTCTCTTACAACGTTATACTTATCAGATAATAGAATTGTCGAATTAGATGCAAATATTTATCAGTTAGATAAGCTTACTTATATCAATCTAGATAGGAATTCTATTACAAACATTCAAGAGGGCATATCTCAATTAAAATCATTGAAATGGTTAAGACTTAATGATAATAAGCTTTCTGCACTACCAAATGATGTAGCAGAATTAAAAAATATTAAGCGACTTTATTTGAGCAAAAATAATTTTACAGAGGTGCCAGAGGTAATCAAGAGTATGACTAGTCTTGAAGAGTTAAATCTTGGAGCAAATAGAATTACAGAATTTCCAGAATGGCTATGTGATATGCCTAATCTAAAGCGTATTGATTTATACGGAAATCCAATTAAGGATGTTCCTGATAAGGTTGTTGATATGCAATCACTTACAACATTAGTGATGGATAATTGCCAATTAGAAAATGATAGAAAGCAAAAGCTTAATGAAAAGCTTGCTGATAAGCGTATTAAATTTATTTTCTAAATTAGAAATATCAAAATAAATAAAAAACAACCGCCAAGAGTATAAATAACTTTTGGCGGTGTTTTTTTATTAAATTCGGCTATCGTTTACTAGGATTGGTTAAACTCCAAGCTGCTTCTTGATTACTTCTGCAGCCATCTGTGGGTTAGCCTTACCACGTGATAGCTTCATAATCTGGCCAACGAGGAACTGTAGAGCTGGTCCCTTACCGCCAAGGAAGTCCTCAACAACCTTTGGATTTGCTTCAATTACTTGCTTTGCAAAGCCTTCAATTGCACCTGAGTCACTTACCTGACCTAAGCCGCGCTCCTTAACCATAGCCTCAGGATCACCACCCTTTTCAAATAGTTCAGGGAATAGCTCCTTAGCTGTTGGCATATTGATTGTCTTCTTATCAAGAAGCTTCAATAGAGAAGCAAAACTTTCTGGTGTTAAAGGTATATCTGCCAACTCTTTACCGCTTTCGCCAAGCAAGCGAAGCAGCTCTGTCATAATCCAGTTAGAAACCATCTTTGGCTGAGCACCACAAGCAATTGTCTTCTCAAAGAAATCTGCAACAGGTAGCTGAGCAGAAAGAACATTTGCATCATACTCAGGGATTGCATACTGCTCTACAAAGCGATCCTTCTTTTGAGAAGGAAGCTCAGGAAGCAGCTTTCTCCAGCTGTCAATTGTCTCATCATCAAGCACAACTGGTAGCAAATCTGGCTCTGGGAAGTAGCGATAGTCATGCGCATTTTCCTTTGTACGCATTGTAATTGTCTCGCCCAAATCTGCATCCCAGCGGCGTGTTTCTTGCTGGATAACACCACCTGCAGAAACTACAGCTGTTTGACGAGCAATTTCGTGCTCCAATGCAGCATAAATACCCTTGAAGGTATTCATATTCTTGATTTCAATCTTTGTGCCAAGCTGTTCTTGACCCTCAGGACGAATTGAAATATTTACGTCTGAGCGCATATTTCCGTCCTCAAGATTACAATCACTGACACCTGCATAAACAAGAATCTGCTTTAGTGTTGTCAAATATTCCATTGCCTCATCAGGAGATGACATATCTGGCTCTGAAACGATTTCCATCAAAGGAGTTCCGCAGCGATTATAGTCTATACCGCTATGGCGTGCATAGTGGTTAATCTTTGCAGCATCTTCTTCTAGATGGATGTGATTGATGCGAATATGCTTTGGAGCGCCATTTGCTGTAATATCTACTCCGCCACCAATACAAAGAGGATGTGTATTTTGTGAAATCTGGTAATTCTTTACCATATCTGGGTAGAAATAATTCTTACGATCAAATTTGCTATATTTGCTGATTTCACAGCCAAGCATCAAACCAGACATAACTGTTAGCTTCACTGCCTCTTTATTCATTAGAGGAAGTGCGCCTGGTAAGCCCATACAAACAGGGCAAATATTTGTGTTTGGAGGACAATCTGTAGAAAGATTACAGCCGCAGAACATCTTAGTTGCTGTCTTAAGCTGTACGTGTGTTTCCAGACCAATTGATACAATATATTTCATTATGCAAACTCCTTCTCGCAGGCTGCTGCTGCTCTCAATAGCTCAACCTCACCAAATGCTGGGCCTAATAGCTGTAGACCAACTGGTAGATTTTCTGATGTCTTACCACATGGTACAGATATACCACAAATACCTGCAAGGTTTGCAGGTACAGTAAAGATATCACCAAGATATGCCTTCAATGGATCATTTACTGTTGAATTTAGCTTATATGCTGCAGTTGGTGCTACAGGTGTCATAATTACATCGCAGCTCTCAAATGCCTTTTGGAAATCATTACGGATTAGAGTACGAGCCTTTAGTGCTCGGTTATAATATGCATCATAGTAGCCACTGCTTAGTACGTATGTACCAAGAATTATGCGGCGCTTAACCTCTTTACCAAAGCCATCTGTACGAGAACGATCGTAAAGAGACTGAAGTGTTGCCTCTGGACCAACCTTGCGGAAACCATAACGGATACCATCAAAGCGTGCCAAGTTTGCAGAAGCCTCAGCTGTTGCGCAAATGTAATAAACAGCGATAGCATATTCTGTGTGAGGAAGGCTGATTTCACGAACCTCGGCACCAGCATTTGCACACATATCAATTGCCTTGCGAACGCTTGCCATTACCTCTGGATCACAGCCATCAATAAAGTACTCTTTTGGAACACCTATGCGTAAGCCCTTTAGGCTTGCACCAGCTAATGCAGCACGATAATCTGGCACCTCGCGATTTAGCACTGTCTGGTCATGTGGGTCAGCACCAGCAATTGCGCCTAGCAGGATTGCTGCATCCTCAACATTCTTAACAATTGGACCTACCTGATCAAGTGATGAAGCAAATGCTGTAACACCATAGCGGGAAACACGCCCGTAAGAAGGCTTAAGACCTACGCAGCCACAATATGAAGCAGGTGAACGAATAGAACCACCTGTATCTGTACCTAGAGATGCGATAGCTGTGCCACCTGCAACTGCAGCAGCAGAACCACCACTTGAGCCACCAGGCACGCGGTCAAGAGCCACAGGATTACGTGTAATCTGGAATGCACTGTGCTCTGTAGATGAACCCATTGCAAATTCGTCCATATTTACGCGACCTGCAGGGATTGCACCTGCCTCGCGTAGCTTACGAGTAACTGTAGCATCAAAAGGAGCAATATAGCCCTCAAGAATCTTTGAAGCACATGTGCAAGGCTGTCCTTTAACATTGAAGATATCCTTCATTGCAACTGGAATACCAAGCATATCGCCAGACTCACCAGCAGCACGGCGATCATCTGCTTCCTTTGCTCCAGCAAGTGCGCCTTCTTCATCTACTGTCAAATAAGCCTTTACCTCTGTATCCTTTTCCTTAATTGCCTTAAGCACAGCTTGAGTCAATTCAACAGAAGAGAAATCCTTTGCACGCATACCATCAGCGGCAGCAGCAATTGTCATCTTTGAAATATCTAAATCCATTTTGCTTACTCCACGATTTTTGGTACTTTGATTTCGTCATTAGCACTGTCAGGTGCATTGCGTAGCACATCCTCACGAGGAAGGCTAGGTGTAACTACATCCTCTCTAAAGGAATTAACAACTGGCTGACCATACATAGTAGGCTCAATACCATCTAAATTAAGCTCGTCAAGCTTATTAACATAAGCAAGAATATTATCAAGCTGAGCTTGAAATTCTGTCATTTCTTCTGCACAAATATCAAAATGAGCTAGCTCACAAACTCTAGCTACATCTATGTGCTGCGTTTTCTCTTCCATAACAATCTCCATTGTTTACAAAATCAATTCGTTATATTATTACATAATATACATCTTTTATCAACAAGCTAATTTTATTTTAAAGTAAAAAAAATATCATTTTTCGCGAATTGAGTAACAACATCCACAATATTCCTGCCTATATAACCCATATTCTTTGGCTAATTTGACAGAATTAAGAAAACCATTTTGTTTTTTGAAATTATAGTGTTCAAAAACAAGAGGGGAGCCTTGTTTTGAGGCAACCTCAGCAAGCATGTCGCCTACACCAAAAAATTGTTCGCTATTTTTGTGTGGACTTACTGTAAGTGTCGTTGTAAATGAAGTAAATCCGTTTTTTATAGCATACCTAGCAGCTCTGGATAAATTATATGTGAAGCACATAGTGCAACGCTTGCCACCTTCAGGTTCGTTTTCATAGCTGGCGATGCTCGCCCGCCATGCCTCATTATCATACTTGTCTTCGATTAATTCAACACCAACTCGTTCTGCAAGCATTTTAATTGCTTCTAAGCGTTTGTCGTATTCTTCTTTTGGCATAATGTTGCTATTAGAGAAAAATAACACAGGTTCAATCCCTTCGCTTCTTAGGACCTCAATACAATGAGTAGCACAGGGTCCACAGCATGCGTGTAGCAAAATCTTTTTTGAATCCATTGTAATCCTTTTAGTTCGCTAAATTTGTTAATGTAATAATTGCTAGCGAGGTTGCTTCTAGTGCTTCATATGAGGTTATAGGTTCATTCTTTCCTGCATTTTTTTTCCAATATGGG
Source organism: Kiritimatiellia bacterium (assembly GCA_017648065.1). Classification (GTDB taxonomy): domain Bacteria; phylum Verrucomicrobiota; class Kiritimatiellia; order RFP12; family UBA3636; genus RGIG990. The sequence continues at coordinate 12,267 of JAGCJJ010000076.1, forward strand.
GCACCAGTTTCGGGGCAGTAAATTTGCATTGCAATTATTCTGTTAGCTAAATGATTTCGCCAATCGTATGGGAAAAGCGTTGTGTCTAAGGCAAGCTGTCGATTAGTAAAACTTGATGCAAAAATAGTTGTTAAAAATGTAAGCTGAGGTGAGAGTACTTCATCATCAGGAGATGGATTGTGATATCCAAGCTGAAGCTTATTAGAAAGAAATCTTAAGTATGCCTTAGCATCATTTGTTGGAATGTGTGATTTTGCTCGCATCAAACGAGAGATTCCGATAATGCTGATTGGAAGAAGATCGTTATTATCTACTGAGGCTTGCTCGCGAATAATTGTGTCAAAACTTGTGAGTGTGAGTTCATCGAATTGAGCCAATGCAATAATCAAAAAATATTTTCCAATAGGATCGAGCTGGTGCAGTGTTGCAGGAGAGATATTCTTAAGATGATCAATTGCAGCTGGTGGCACTGTGTCTCCCAGTTTTGAGATAGCTAATAAATTTATGGCAATAGCTGCTTCTTTTGTTTGCTTTATTGACCATGGATTATTAGCATTTTCTTTAAACCAATTCTGTGCAGCAGAGATTGCTCGCTGTAATTTGTTGCTATAAAGTGGAGATGGCGTATATCCATCAAATAAAGCAAGGGCAGGGAGAATAGTTTCGTCTCCATCATTAGTCTTCCACATTCCATTTTCTGATTGCAGTTCAACTAATGCATCTCGAGCCCTGTCAATTGTGGCATACGCTTCACGATTTATAGATTCAGGAAGCTCAGAAGTATCGCTTCTTATAATTGAAATTTTTGTTCCGATATAATTTGGTGTAAGAGCAAATTCAATTGGGAACGCTTGTTTTGACTCTGCCGCATTGCAGAGTGTACTGAACATAGCAAAAAGAATTAAGCTCCATGCACCAAATCGATTTAGAAGCATAGTATAATTACACCTTAGTTTTGACCATAGTAAGCATTTGCACCATGCTTACGGAAATAGTGCTTATCCAGCACATATTGTGGCACTGTTTCGGCTTTTGGATTTATCAGGCGAGTATTCATTGCCATTAGTGCAATCTGCTCAAGGGCAATTGCATTCTCAACAGCCTTCTTCGCTGATGGACCCCATGTGAATGGTGCATGGCCTGCAACAAGTACACCAGGAACTGCAACTGGATCTAATTCAGCCTCGCATTCAATGATTTTCCCGCTTAGCTCTTCTTGTGTAATTCCACCTGAGATTTTTTTGAAGCGCTCTATGATTACATTGCCTGTGTTTAGTTCATATGCTTCTTCAACCTCTTCCTTTGTCAGAATACGTGTGCAAGGAACTGAACCATGAAAGTGATCTGCATGTGTTGTGCCAAAGCATGGAATTTCTACGCAGGCCTGGGCAAATGAGGTTGCATTTGCGGAATGGGTGTGAACTACGCCACCAATGCTATCCCAAGCATTGTAAAGAGCTAAGTGTGTTGGTAAATCAGAAGAAGGACGTAGCTTGCCTTCAACAATATTGCCGTTTAAATCAACCAGAACAATATCTTCTGGTGTCAGCTTTGCGTAGTCAACACCACTTGGTTTGATTGCAACAATCCCATCCTCGCGATCAATGCCAGAAACATTTCCCCATGTCAGAATTACAAGCCCATTCTTAACTAGTTCAATGTTTGCATCATAAACCTTTTGTTTTAATTCCTCTTTCATATAAATCTCCTAAAATTAGCTTTGTTGCTTTTTGTGAAAATTATTCTTTTAGTTTAATACTTCTGCGACCAGTAATTTTTGCTTTTTCAATAGGTGTAGTCACACCAGGCTTTGTTTCGAGATAAATATATTCTGCATCAGCACGTAGAAACATTCCACGATATGTTTTTGTATTTGTTCTTATCTCCCAATCAGGAATAAATAAGCGTTTTAGTTCAATAGTGCCAAGTTGCTCAACGGTATTTCGGGTTATTGTTTTTGTTAGTGTTACATCTGCATAACCAGCACGAGAGAGAGTAATCTCGTGCTCGCCTTCAGGAATTAAGTTAACAATTGTTTCTGCTGATAGTTGATCTGACTCATTAGCAGGCTTAGTTTTTTCAAATTCTTTTCCGTCAATCTTGATTGAAACGAAAGCAGGGGTTGTTACCACAGAAATTGCTCCGGAATTTTGTTGTAGGCGAAATTCCTCAACACGTGTTTCTGCTGGTTTTATGTCAACATTTCTGGCTATAATTTCATAACCTTGAAGTTCTGCTCTAATTCTGTATGAACCTGCATCAAATGGATTCAACTCAAGAGGAGAGTTTCCTTTATATTGGTTGTTGATATAAATGCGTGCATCTTCTGGAATAGAAATAATTTTTAGAGCAGAAGGCATCGCTTCAAGAGGTGCATAAATTGAGTGCTCTTGTCCAGCAACGAGAGATACAGTATCTGTAAAATCTTTATAGCCTTCGTGTACTACTTTAATTTGTGCATTACCTTCAGGAATATTGTCTAAAGTGCAAGGAGTTGTGCCTACATTAGAGCCATTGATAAATACATTTGCTCCAGATGGAGAAGAAGTAACAATAGTAGTAGCAAAAATGCTAATTAGTTGAGTTTCTAATTTTTGAGGTTTAGTAGAATTTACTTCAAGCACATGTTTTTGCGGTTTATAGCCGTTAAGTGTAAGCTCAATATTGTATTTGCCGTATGTTAGGTCAGTAACAAGAAGGGGAGTTATTCCGATATCAATTCCATCTCTTGTTACAGTAGCTCCTTCTGGTTCAGAAGTGATAAGAGCTAAGCATGTATTTGGTTGCATTGCATAGCTAATAGTTTCTGTTGAGCCAGGTTTAATGATTGCTGTCTTATAAACAGGCTTGTAACCATCATGCTGAAGTTCTATGACATACTTTTGTATGTTAGAATTTGCCATAAAAGTTAATGGCGTATTGCCTTTGTATTTTCCGTCAATATATACTTTTACACCATTTGGGTTTGTATGAATCTCAAGTGCCCCATTGGCAACAGGCTCTGCAGCATGGCAAATTGCTGTTAGCCCTAGAATAAGAAGTGTGAAATTAAAAAATTTTAATAATGATTTCATAAATTTATGCTCCTATCCTAATGCTTAACGATTTTTGTTTAGGCGAGCTTCTACCTGAAGAAGCTGACGATTATATTTTATGTGGCGTGCATCATGCTTGTCTGGAATCATTGCACAAAGCTCACGTAAATATTCTGCCGCAGTTTCCCAATCTTTAAGATTAGTTGCACGCTCAATTTCAAATTCTTTTTCTTCAAGGATTTTTTTCATTAGAGCTTCTGTTTCACGTTTTTTATCAAAAGCAATGTCATAAGCCTCTGGCTTTGGAGAGATATTTTCCAGATAATCGATAGTCTTTGAGTAATTGAGAATTGCCTTGAAAAGATTGTCTGAAGCAATTTCCATCTCAGCATAAAATTTATCTGCTATTTGAAGAGATTCTGCAGCAAGTTGTTCAAGCTTTTCTTTTGAATAATTTATAGATTCGAGATTTAGTTCTGTTTCTGCAAAATCCTTTAGTATGTCACGAACAACGATAAAAGGATTTGGAGCTTGCTTGTTTAATACCGTAACAGTCTTTGCATCCTTTGTGTTTACGATTGTAATTGTTGTTTCTATCCATTCCCCCTGTTTATTGCTGTCTTCATAGATGTCTGCAAGAGAGGTAAAACCAGATTGTTCAATATTTTTTAGAAGGTCTAAAATTAGCTCTTTATTAATTGGTGGAGTCTTTTTTTCTAGATGACGATTTTGTGAAAGATCATCAATAGAAACTGTTAGAATGCCATCTAATGATAACTTAAGCTCATATCGGAAAATATTATTATCGGATGCTTCAATTTCGCAATAATGAAATTCAAGAGAGCGCTCTAATTTTTGGCGTTTAGGAGTGTCTTTCTTATCTTCTTTGTTTACGAATGAATTAAAGCAAAACATGCCAATTCCAACAATAACAATTGTTACAAGTGCCACAATTGCTAAATTTATGATTGAGCGAGTATTATTCTTTTTTTGCTCAGAATCTTCTTCGTTTGTTGAAGATGCATTTAATCCAAGATCTATTTTCTCGGCTATTGTTGGTTTTGGAGCATTTTCTTTAATCTCTGGAATTGCTATAGGATGAATGTTAGTTGTAGGAGTTGCAATCGTTGCATTTTCATTCCCTATGGTAAGCTTAATAACTGTGTCGCCAAGCTGAATTGTATCTCCGGAAGTTAAACGAACATCATCAACAAATTTACCATTAACAGAAGTTCCATTTGCAGAAGCAAGATCGGTCAACCATAGTTCATCACCACGCATATCAATAGAGCAATGATGACGAGAAAGCATTTCGTCAGGAATAGAAAAATCGTTTTTTGAGGATCGGCCTAAGGTTGCTGGAAAAGAATTTAGGATTTGTGTTTTTCCTACACTATTACCGCTTATTATGGTTAATCTATATTCCGTCATAGCTACTCCAATATTATTTGTGGTGCTTGAAAAATTGGTTTTATAGTTTTACACTTTTAGAAGAAGGAGTGTTTGGTGGTGGTGGTGGCCAAATCCCCTCAAGAGCATTTTTAACAATAGTTTTTGTGTCGTGAGCAAAATCACCTCTTAGCATCCATTTTAGGAAACTAGGCTCATCAAGAACAAGGTCGCGTAAGCGTGTACCTTTTTTCTTGCCAAAATTAATTGTAATCTCTCCATCAAGCCAGCGTAGGCGACCATCTCTATCCAGAGCAAATGGGTCTCTGTCATTTAGTAGTCGGTCAAGTTCATCTGGATCAGTTGGTAGATCTTCGTATTTTGCAAATTCTCCTTCAAGAACTCGTAATGTTGCTTCCGTATCTGCTTCAGCGCCATGAGCATCTTCAAGTTCTTCTCCACAATAGAAGCGCATAGCGGCTGAAAGGTCACGAGGTTCTTTTTTATGGAAAATACGTTGGGCATCAAATTGACGGCGTTCATTTGGATTAAATTTTAGTCCGCAACGAAGAAATTCCTCTTCAAGTAATGGAATATCTAAGCGGCCCATTCCAAAACCACCTAAGTCGCAATCTTCAAAAAAATCAAAAATTTCATGTGCTACATCTGCAAATGTAGGGCAGTCTTTAACCATATCATCGTCAATGCCATGTATTGCAATGGTTTCAATAGGAATAGGGCAACTTGGGTTTAACAACCAAGTTTGTGATGAGCGAGCCCCATTTGTCTCTATTCTAATAACAGATAGTTCAATAATTCTATCAGTACGTGCGTTTAGCCCTGTTGCTTCAATATCAAAAATAGCAAGAGGTCTATCAAGTTTTATAAATCTCATTTCAATGCAAATTCCGTTAAATTTTCTATTACTAATAATATATCATAAACGTGTTCTTGGTGCAAATGATAATTGTTAATTGAATTTTATTTGTTTGTATGGTAGAATTTGACTAGTTTTTATGGATAAATTTACTATATTTTTGTTATGAAGGTTTTTATTACAGGTGGTGCCGGATTCTTAGGAATCAATCTGATTCGTTATCTTAAGGCGAAGGGCATTGAAAAATTAGTTTCCTACGATATTGCTGATTTTGATTATCCAGATAAGGATTATGTTGTTGCAATAAAAGGTGATATTCGTAATGTTGATGATATGCGCAAGGCTATGGATGGTTGCGATATTGTTGTGCATTGTGCAGCTGCATTGCCTCTTTATACAAAAGAAGAAATATTCACTACTGATATTGATGGTTCCCGTAATGTAATGCAAGTTGCAATGGATTTAGGAATTAAACGTGCAATTCAAATATCCTCAACTGCAGTATATGGTATACCTGACCATCATCCTCTATATGAAACAGATAAGCTTATTGGTGTTGGTCCTTATGGTATAGCAAAGGTAGAAGCAGAGAAGGTTTGCGAGGAGTTTCGTAGTAAGGGGCAGTGTATACCTATTATCCGTCCTAAATCTTTTGTTGGTCCAGAGCGTTTAGGTGTATTTGCTCTTTTATATGATTGGGCTCTCACAGGCCACAATTTCCCAATGATAGGATCAGGAAACAATCGTTATCAATTACTTGATGTAGATGATTTATGTGATGCAATTTGGAGTTGCATGACATTGCCTGAAGAGGTTGCTAATGATACCTTTAATATCGGAGCAAAGGAATTTGAAACAATGAAGCAGGATTATCAAGCGGTGCTTGATGCTGCCGGCTTTGGTAAGCGCATTTTGGGCTTCCCATCTCGTCCTGTTATCTGGGCATTGCGTTTCCTTGAGCTTTTGCATTTATCTCCTTTGTACAAGTGGGTTTATGAGACAGCATGCGAGGATAGCTTTGTAAGCATTGAGAAGGCAGAGAAACAGATTGGATTTAAGCCAAAATATTCAAATAAGCAAGCTTTGCTACGTAATTTTGATTGGTATAAGGCTAATGTGGAAAGCTTTAAGAATCAAAGTGGCGTATCACATCGTGTTCCATGGAAGCAAGGTATTCTTGGCTTAATTAAAAAGTTTTTCTAAGCAGGTTCATTCCCAATGCAAATTCCAATTCCAGCCTTTATAAGTGTAATTCGTCCGCGCCAGTGCATAAAAAATGTATTGGTTTGGGCTGGTTTGTTTTTTGGTTTGTCTGATAAGCATCAGCACATTTGTTTTTCTACTGCTTTAGAAAATACATTTTTAGCATTTATAGCCTTTTGCTTTATTGCTGGTGCCGTATATATAATGAACGATATACACGATGCGGAATGCGATCGTGTGCATGAAGAAAAGCGTAAGCGTCCAATTGCATCTGGAGCATTGCCAAAATGGGTGGCAACAATAGAGGCTGGAGTTTTATTAGTTCTTTCTATTGTTATTGGTGCTTATGTGGATATGGCACTATTGGGATGTTTGATGCTATATTTTATGCTTCAGGTGCTTTATACATTGTGGCTTAAGCGGGTCGTGATTGTAGATGTTTTTATGATTGCTGCGGGCTTTGTTTTGCGCGTATATTCAGGTGCTGTTGCTGCTGGTGTAGATGCATCAAATTGGATGCTTGTTTGTACATTCAGCGTGGCATTGTTGCTTGCTATGTGTAAGCGCTATAATGAGCTTACGGTTTTGGGAGATCATGCCGTAGAGCATAGGCGTGTTTTAGGTGAATATAGCAAGGAATTATTGGTTACACTAATTGCGGCAGTTTCTTCATTGTCTGTTGTGTGCTATTCAATTTATACTCTTTCTCCAACGACAATTGAAAAGTTAGGCACAAGACAAATGTTTATAACAATCCCATTTGTTGCTTTTGGTATTTTCCGTTATGTATATTTGACCCTCTGCAAGGGACAGGGTGGTCGCCCAGAAAAGACACTGACTCAAGATATTGCTATTGTTGTTGATGTAATATTGTTTATTGGTGTTTGTGCTTTAATAATGATTTTTAAAGGCTGATTGAAATGGCAAAAGAAGAGAATTTAAAGAATGGAGCAATGACTCCACCACCAGTTCCTGTGGCAGGAAATTTTATTGCTTGGCATCATATTCGTGCAACAGTGCCACATGATTGGGAAGTAACAAAATATTCTGTTGAGGATCGTGTAGGACGTATCGAGTTTGGTACACGTGTAGGTCTTAAGGCAACAGTCAGCTGGGAGCCATGCCTACGTGAACCAAATCGTCTGACAACGATGAAGACATTTATTCAAAATAATATCTACAAAAAAGATAAAAGTAAAAATATTGATGATGTAAAGACAGCAGATGTTGGTTGCTTTTTAGTAGGCTGGATGGATGATCCTTTGGTTCCATGTCAAGCATTGGGATATAATGCAGAAACTCAGCACTTAGTCCGTTGGATTTTTGAAGGAGAGAGAACAGAAAATTATCGAGAAGAAATAATTTTCCCAATTCTTGCAAATTCATCTTTTAACGATTCTCCAACAGAGAAGGAGTATTCTTTATACGGAATACATTGTACATTGCCAATAGATTACAAAATCGAAGATATAGTAACCCTTCCTGCGAATGCTATGATGCTTTTTGAAAATGAGGAAAATCATCGACGTGTCACTTTTAGACGTTGGGGATTAGCATCAACAATACTTGGCAACAAAGATTTGTGTGATTTTTACAATGCAATTCTTCGTACTCTCAATATTCAGGCTGAGCTCGTTGCAAAGTGTACTGTAAATGGGATGGAAGGTCGTATTCTAAAATACAGTTCTCTAAGAGAGCATCACGGAGATCGCTATATGCGTCGCCGTTGGCATAATGGTGAGGCAATTATTTGGTATAACAAAGAAGAGAATCGTATCTATACATTTGAACAGATTGGCCCAGAGAAATCTCAGGCAATAGAATTTACATCTGTATTTAGGGGTTACGTTATTCGTCGTTCCAAATAGTTAATATATTTACAAGGAGATTTGAAATGCGTTGGTTTTTTTATAATATTTTATTTACGATTGCCTACTTGATAATGCTACCAAATCTTTTTATCCGTATGAAAAGAAGAGGGGGATATCGCGCCAATTTTCAGGAGCGCTTTGGAAAATATTCTCCAGATGTAGAGGCTCGCCTAGGTGAAAAAAAACGTATATGGATTCATGCTGTTAGTGTTGGAGAGGCAAATTTAGCAGGTAATATCATTTCAGAATTACGCTGCCACATTAAAGATGTTTCTTTTGTAATATCAACAACAAGCTCCACAGGAAGAGCTGTATGTGAAAAACTTGCTCAAAAGGATGATGTAGTAATTTATCTGCCAATTGATTTCCCAAGAAATGTGAAGCGCGCACTTAAAAAAATCAATTTTGATACATTTATATTAGTAGAATCTGAGTTTTGGCCAAATTTGATTCGTGCGATGAATAGTATTGGTAAAAAGATATTTCTTGTCAATGGCCGTGTATCAGATAAAACAGCACCAAATTATAAACGGTTAAAATGTTTTTTCCGTCCTATATTTGAATGCTTTACGTTAATGCTTGTACAAGGAGAGCTAGATAAAGAACGTTTAATTGCTGCAGGCGCACCTGCTAATAAAATAAAAATTATGGGTTCTGCAAAATTTGATATTAAACCTATAGAAGAGGAACGTATAGATCAAGCAAGAGCAAATTGTGAGCAAAGTGGGATAATGGCATCTGATATCGTTGTTCTTGGTGGTTCTACTTGGCCTGGTGAGGAAATTTCTATTGCTAAAGCTTGGAAAAATATTGCAAACCCAAATGTTAAATTAATACTAGTTCCTCGTCACATGGAACGAGGCGATGAGGTGGAACAAGAGCTTGCTTCAATAGGCTTAAAGACAATTCGTAGAAGCAGAGTAAAACAAGGAACAGAGACAATTACTCCTGCAGAAGATGTTATACTGATGGTTGATACAACAGGTGAGCTTTCAGCATTATATGGATGCTCTGATATTGTGATTGTCGGTAGATCTTTTGATCCAAATTTTGGTGGACAAAATATGATAGAACCTGCCGCTATGGGTAAGCCAGTAATTGTTGGCCCTCATACAGAGAATTTTGTTCCTGTAATGAATTGCTTTAAGGAACAAAATGCAATTATTATTTTAGACGATGTTTCAAAATTAGAAGAAACATTGCGTGAATTAATTGCATCTGCTGATAAACGAATGAAGTTTGGACTTGCAGGGCAGAAGGTTGTTGATTCTCAGCGAGGTTCATTATCCCGTAGTGCAATTGAGATATTGGCAAACATATAATTTAGATGTTGATGAAGCTCACAAATGTATTACACAATTCAATAAAAGGGATTGCTAATTTTTATCATACATTAGGTGATCTTGTTACTCCTAGACATTGTGTTTCTTGTGGAGCAGCAAGTGGTAATAGTTATTTGTGTGCAGCATGTAAAGATACAATAATTTTACGACCAACCACCGGCTGCTGTAAAATTTGCGGCAATCTTCCTAGTAGTGGTAGTCATGGTTTTATGTATTGTTCTTCTTGTCTTGCAAATCGCCCTACATATGATATAGCACGAAGCGCAACTATTTATGAAGGTGCTGTTCGTGATATGATTTTAGCGTTAAAATATAAGCAAGGGACCTATCTGGTTAAGGATTTAGCTGCACTTGTTGAGGGATGTGTAAGAGCATCGTATTCTGATGAGCAAATTGATGCAATTTGTCCAATCCCATTATATCCAACAAAAGAACGTGAGCGAGGTTATAATCAAGCTGCACTTATAGCTAAAGAGTTAAGTAAAAATTTAGGTGTGCCATATATGCCACAATTATTAGAGAGAGTTCGTCATACATTTACTCAAACAAAGCTTAATTCTGAACAACGTAAAGAAAATGTACATGGAGCATTTAATTCTTCAAACACAGTTGCAGATTATGTGTATGGTAGAAACATCCTTCTGGTTGATGATGTCTTTACGACAGGAGCAACTTGCTCCGAGTGTGCGAGTGTGTTAAAGCGAAATCATGCTGGTAAGGTTTTTGTTGTTTCAATTGCTCGTGAGCAATAGGTGATACTATTGTGACAGATATGCATGAAAATGTTTGGTACATATTGATGTCTTTGTAAATTAGTTCTAATTAAATAAATAAAAAGAGAGACGAAAAATTTGACTTTCTCGTCTCTCTTTTAATAATATCTTTTTCTAATGTTCTTAGATTAGAAAGTGTATGAAATCTGAGTAATAAACTTTGTATCTGTTTCTTCTAGTTCAACGCCATTGTCAAAACCAGGATCAGAATCATACTCAATAATTAACTTCATTGTAAGAGAAAGTGTAGTTGTTAGTTTTGCTTCACCACCAATTTCTCCGTTGATTAAAACATTGTCAAAATCGTCAATCTGAGGAATGACTTCAAATTTCTGCCAAACCTTTAGGTTGTTATTAACATTCCAAGTTGATTCCTCTTGAAGACGTAGTGCAATATAGTCATCAGATTTTGGTGCCTTCTCTTTTACATAAGCAAGACCAGCAGAAATAGGGAAGCGGAAGTTTGGCTCGTCCCATAGAAATACACCAATACCTAAGCTTGTGATGCTTCTATATTTTACACCAGCGATAGCATCGTGGGTTAGTTCTTCGCCTACATATACGAAGTACTCATCAATAAGACGCATCAAATCAGCCTTTAATTTTGCTTGTCCATCAGTCTGCTCTTTGATTTTGTTCCCATTGGCATCTTTTACTTTATCTTCTTTATATGAGCCTTCGATTTTACCATTAAATCTCCAAACACCAAGATTTTTCTCTGTTGAAATTGCTCCTGTGAAGCTTTCGCTCTCTGTGTTGCCATTATTTAATTCGTAACCAAGACTGATTTTTGTTTCCCAGTCCTTTTGTGCTTCTAGAACTGATTTGTCTGACATAAGTGCAGCAACACCATCGGTTCCTGCTGCAGCTTCGTTAGCCATTGTAATTGTTGCGCTAGCAAAAAGACATGCTACTGCTGATAGAATTTGTGTTTTCTTTGTCATTGTTTTTCTTTCGTTTATTGTTTTAGTTTGGAAAAGTTATTTTTTCAAAGTGGTTGAACAAGGAAACATTGGGTTGTATAGCTTTTCTTTTAAGTCGTAAACATTATCAAAGTCGCTTTGTTTATCATCTGCGGTTTTACCAAATACGCCTTCGTTAATTAGTGCATAAACTATAACTCCAAAATCATCTGTCTTGGTTATGCCCCATGTTGTAAGTACGTGATATGCAAGATGGCCATAAGATTCAAGCGCGTATTCTGCGATTGCTTCAGAAAGTTCCTTGCCAGTAAAATGGCGATTCTCAGAGTCCTTTTTGTATTTCAATGTGGCAGTGTCTAGCGCATCTCTTAAAAAATAGAAAGCAAGCGGATTTATGTGCTTGTTCTTTTCATTTTTTACAATGCGATAAATTGCCTCATCAAAGCTTTGATCATTCATTAAAGAAGCTCCTCTTCTTTTACAATTGCTTCAATTGCTTTAGCAAGCTTTTCTGCAATTGTAGCTGCTTCGCCATCTTCATACTTTGCAGCACCAGATGTAAATGCAGGTACAGAAACAGTATCTGATCCATAGCGAGGGATTACATGAAAATGTAGATGGTCAACAGTCTGACCAGCACAAGCATTGTTGCATTGAAGAATATTTGCACCAGCAGCAAAACCTGTAGAGATTACTGCACGAGCTGCTACACGGACAATGTACATCAGCTCCTCGTAAACTTCAATCTCTTTCTCTGTATCAAGCTTTACATCAGCAAGATTTTTCCAATGCTGTTTAGGAACAATAAGCATGTGGCCTTTTTCAATTGGATTGATATCAAGAAATGCAATTACGCGATCGCTTTCATAAACCTTTGTTGAAGGAATTGCACCGTCAATAATTTTGCAAAAAATACAGTTGTCCATTTTGAACTCCTTATCTTAAAAATCTGAAATTAGAAAATGATTTTGGAAACTCTTAAGCTTCCTGATCCTCTGTTACACGAAGAACCTCTTCAATAGTTGTAAAACCATTGAATACTTTGTTCCAACCATCGTCACGAAGAGTTGTCATTCCTTCTTCTATAGCCTTAGCTTTAATGATTGAAGAAGGACGATGCTCTGTAATTAACTGGCGAAGTGGGTCTGTAACATTAAGTACTTCAAAAATAGCACCACGGCCCTTGTAGCCGGATTTTCCACACTGTTGACACCCTGCCACATGATGAATTGTCTTGTTTTTGAAAAGCTCTGGGTCAAGGTGCATTGCACGTAGTAGTTGCGGATCTGCTTCTGCAGGTGCTTTACATGCAGGACAAAGCCTGCGTAATAGGCGCTGTGCAAGAACAGCTGCTACAGATGATGCAACAAGGAATGGCTCTACATTCATATCAATCAAACGAGCAAATGCACCAGCTGCATCATTTGTGTGAAGTGTTGAAAATACCAAGTGACCTGTGAGTGATGCATTGATTGCAATTTCTGCAGTTTCGCGATCACGAATTTCTCCCACCATCATAATATCTGGGTCTTGACGCAAGAATGAGCGAAGCACATTTGCAAAGGTTAAACCAATATCTGGCTTAACAAGCACCTGATTGATTCCAGGCATTTCGTATTCAACAGGCTCTTCGGCAGTAAGAATACGCTTATCCACGGTGTTGATCTCGTGCAAGAATGCATAAAGAGAGGTTGATTTACCAGAACCGGTAGGACCTGTTACAAGCACAATGCCGTTAGGACGATGGATTGCGCGAGTAATAACATCAGCATCGCGTTCATTAAGCCCTAACTGCTCCATTCGCACAATGCCTCCGCCTTTTTGTAGCAAACGCAAGCTTATACTTTCACCATAAATAGTAGGGCAGGTAGATACACGAATATCAATATCCTTGCGATTAACATGAATGCCTATACGACCATCCATAGGAAGGCGCTTTTCTGCAATATCCAAATTTGCCATAACCTTGATACGTGAGATAATTGCAGATTGGAGCTTATGAAGCTGTGGCGCCACGTCAATCTTGTGTAGCATACCATCGATACGATAGCGAATGCGTAACTCGTGCTCCATTGGCTCCACATGAATATCTGTTGCACCTTGGCGGTCTGCTTCACCAATAACCTGGTTTACAAATTTAACAATGCTTGCTTCTTCGGACTCAATGGAATTGAGGTCGTGGCGGCTCATGGTGTCGATAGAATCGGCATCATAACGGCCTTCCTGAATCATCTTAGCCAAAGTATCACCACCAACACCATAGTAGCGCTGAGATTGCTTTGTAATCTTTTCAGAAACACAAAGCACAGTGTTGATGTTATAACCTGTTGCAATGCGTAAGCAGTCTTCTAATTCTGTAGCAGAAAAAGGATCTGAAAGAGCAACAGTTAATATATTACCATCAAAAGCAACAGGAACTGTATTGTATTGATATGCAGTGCCAGGCTGAATAGTATTGACAATTTCTGGATCTATTTCACGAATTTCTGAAACATCAATATACTCGAGCCCAAGAACTTCAGCTAGTTTCTTTAGGTAGTCCTCTTCTCCAGCAAGACCCATACGAACAATTGTCGCGGTGATGTTAGCATCATCGGTTACATCCTCTGCTCTTAAACGATCTATTTCAACGTCGTTGAATAGTTTTGTTTCGCTTATGTAGCTAAGAATTTCTTCGTCTATCTGGCGCATACAATTGTTCTTTCGGGTTTATTTCTCTATTTTGTTTTAGATTATTGAAGCTTTTCAATTACGAAAGCAGCAACAGCACCAGCATCTGCTGGAAGATTAAACTTACGTGTTGGCTTGCCTTTTAGTGCTTCGATTTCTGGAGCAGTAGCAAGATTTGATTCACCAGTTGCATCCTTAATTGCATCAGGGAATTTTGCAGGATGAGCAGTTGCTAAGCAAATTACTGGAGTTGTTGGTGCCTTATCAAGAGCAACGCTTACGCCAACAGCTGTATGTGGGTCAAGCACGTACTTGCTATCCTCGTAGAAACGCTTGATTGTTGCAAGTGTCTTAGCTGTGTCAGCTTTGCCTGCAATCATAATCTCATCTAATTCATCAGGGTTACCGATTGTTAGAGACTTTGTTTCTTTAAATTGCTGCATCCAAGCACATAGCTGATCAGAATTGCGGTTTGCATGTAGGTATAGCCAGCGCTCAAAATTTGAAGCTACCTGAATATCCATTGATGGACTGATTGTTGGGTGCACACCTTCAACATTGTAAACACCTGTGTTGAAGAAGCGAGATAGGATATCATTCTCATTTGTTGCAAGAATTAGCTTGTCAATTGGCAGACCCATTAGGTAAGCAACATAACCAGCAAAGATATCACCAAAGTTACCAGTAGGTACGCTAAATGAAATCTTATCTGAGCCAGTCTCTTTCATTACCTTTAGGCCAGCATAGAAGTAGTAAACTACCTGAGCTAGCACGCGAGCCCAATTGATGGAATTTACTGCACCAAGTGAATACTTGTCTTTGAAATTCAAATCGCCGAAAAGTGTCTTTACAATTGCCTGAGCATCATCAAATGTGCCATCAACAGCAATATTGTATACATTTGCATCCATAACAGATGTCATCTGTAGCTCCTGTACAGCACTTACGCGTCCATTAGGGTGCATAACAAAGATGTTGATGCCTTTGCGACCACGAACACCATGTATAGCTGCAGAGCCAGTATCGCCAGATGTTGCTGCAATAATGTTAAGCTTTGCTCCTGTCTTATTTAGGATAAGCTCAAACATATTACCTAAAAATTGAAGAGCAACATCTTTGAATGCAAAGGTAGGTCCATGGAAAAGCTCTAGAATATATACAGGGCCAACATTTTGGGTAGGTGTTATTTCTGGGTGACGGAAAGTCGCGTAGCTCTTTTCAATAACAGAGCGTAGCTCTTGCTCTGTTAAATCATCAGCATATAGCTTCATGATTTCATAAGCAAGCTCAGTATATGGAAGGTCTGCCCATGCAGAAAGCTTGTCCTTAATGCATGGAAATTCTTCTGGAAGCATTAGTCCGCCATCGCGAGCAAGACCTGTCATAACAGCGTTAGAAAAACTAATTGGTGCGGTTCCACCGCGGGTGCTAATATATTTCATTTTTTTATACTTCAAAATTAGGTTAAAAACTTTGTATATAATACCATAAATCACACTTGATAAGCAATATACTTCATGATTATCTCAATTTTTTTATGTTTTGTAATTTACGAAACTATATACGTTTGTTTTGATAAATTGAAAAGGTTGAATTGATGTTAATCGTTTTTCCAAATAAAACGATGATTTATTGCTTCGCCTCCATCAACTAATATGCTTTGTCCTGTGCAAAAGCGATTAACTACAGTAAGAAAATATGCCCATTGTGCTATTTCTTCAGGTGTCGCCCAACGGCGCAATGGAGTTTCATCCATAATTTGTTCCCAAAGCTCTTTATCCTCCATAACACATTTATTTAGAGGAGTTAACACACCTCCTGGATCAAGGCTATTGCAAGTTGCATTAAATTTTGCAACTCGTTTTGCTACATTCTTAGTATAGGCTAGTACTCCTCCTTTGCTTGCACAATATTCAGGGAATTCTGATCCTGTATGAGCACTGGCAGAACCAATATTTAATATTGAAGAAATATTTTCTTGAATGCCATATTTCTCTGTAATATGAATCAATGCCTTGAGGTTTGTGTTGATATCATCCTCATTCTGCGTACCTGCATTATTGATAAGAATATTTATTTCATTAAGTTCAGGAAGTGAAGCAGTGTCTCGAATATCGCAAGTATAGTGAGTGTAACAATTGTTAGAAATGTTAGCTTCTTGTCTGTCAATACCAATTACAACATGTCCCTCTTTCAAAAACAGTTCTGCCACCGCTTTACCGATGCCTTGGCTTGTTCCAGTAATTAAAATTTTCATAGTTTAGCCTCATCGTTTGTTTATGTAGCTTAAGTATTCTGTGCCAATAGCATGAGTTCTCCATCCTTTAAGTATTTTATAACTAATAGGGGAGAAAACAATTTGAATAATCAATTCTAAAATTGCTCCAGCCAAAGAACATGTTATGCATTGCAAAATGGTCCAATGAAAACCATCCCAAAAAATTGGGGCAAATCCAACGAATACGATTAATGAAAATATTAGGTTGTCGCAAAACTGGGCAACAATTGAGGAAACATAACATTGCATTATGAATGCAAGTTTACCATTTGGATTTTGCTTAAATCCTTTTCCAATTGTCCAATTTAGGAAATTATTTATGCCAGCAGAAGTAAGGAATGCAATGGTACTGCCTAAAAGAATAAACCAAGTACCGCCAAGAATGTTGTTTAAAGCAGTATAATCTGCTGCGCTGGAAGGAATTATGCTGGCGATATAAAATATCATACATGTAAGAAGATTTACACTGGTTGCTAAGATTGCAATTTTTGTAGATGCCTTTGGCCCAAAATACATAGTAATGGTGTCCATACATAAAAAGGCAAGCCATGAAATAAGAAATCCCCCATCAATTGCAATCCATTCATTTTGGAAAATTGTTTTATTTGCTAATAGATTCATACAAATGACACTGACCACAAATAGCGTTACTATCATTGTGGGAATGCTTCTCAAAAGAATAGCAGTTTCTACTCTTTCTAGTTGTATTTTGTCTTTTAGCGATTTAATTATGTTCATTGGGTAAATGTATACAAAATAAGGGGTCGTAGGTTTTGTCTTTACCAATTCCCCCTCCTATTCCTTAATATAAATGCAAATTGGCGGAGGAAGAGGGATTCGAACCCCCGATACGATTGCTCGTATTCCTGATTTCGAGTCAGGTGCATTCAACCAAGCTCTGCCATTCCTCCAAAGTAAACAGGGATTTGGCATAAATGTATCAAATATAGGTTTGATATTCAAGATAAGTTTGGAGGAGTAAGATTTGACAAATTACTATAAAAACAAAAAATCCGCGCATCTAAGCACGGATTATTTAGAATGGTGGGCGAGGTGGGACTTGAACCCACAAGCCGGAGCACTAGATCCTAAGTCTAGCGTGTTTGCCAATTTCACCACTCGCCCGACAAGCCTTATCGGCTGAAAGTGGCGCTAATTTTAGCACAAAATTAAAATCGAAGTCAAGCACTATTTAATTTTTTTTTATTTTTTTATTTTATAGGAGTAAAATGACTTAAGTAAATATTAAGTTTTGTGTATGCGAAACAATGAATAATTCGTTGAGGAGAAGAGATTTATTTGGCTTTTGCTTGACTTTGTAAATGAGTTTATACTAAATTATAAAATAGTTTTAAGTGGTTATGTTTTGCTACGTTATTTTTATTTTGAACCTGACAAATAAATAGATTATAGGGATTATATGAGAAAATTTTCTTTACTTTTTCTTTGCTTTGCATTCGGTTCTTTGAATGCAACTGTATATCAACCAGGTATGTGGTTCCATCATGAACCAACAAAGGAAATATTGGATACAAAGCAATTTCCAAGTATTGCAGCTATTGAAGGAGTAACTCCATGCCAAGGTGTTTTCATGGAGTATACTGATTCTTCTATAAGTATGGACGTTCCAGCAGGAGGTTCCGCAGGATCTGGAACTAATTTATATAATAATGTGGTCTATACTTGGTATCGAAATGAGATGTTTGGATACGAAGGCCTTTTCTTCGTTGAAAATGGCAAAACTTATACCGTTTCAAAGGACCATGGACGCTATATGCGTGTAATTATAGATGGTCAACAGTTATTCTCTGATACTGGTTGGTTTAATCATCCTAATGGCAAATACACTGCCACAAAAACTGGCTTTGTTAATTTAGAAGTTCGTGGTGGTATCAATGGTGAAAATTATATTGGCCCACTATCCCAAAATTTTGGTACCGGTTATAATACAACAGGTCTAGATTATAAAAGCTCTACATGGGGCAAAGATCCTTGGAAACCATTCCTTGACCCAGGAGATTGCTCTTTACTTCGCATAGTTAAGAGTGAAACAGATTACATGACAATGGATAATGTTGAAGTAGATGGCGATGATTTGATTATTACTGCTACCTTTAATGATGTTCCTGCAGATGGCGTGCTATCCCTAATGTATGGCAATAATGATGGAAAAGAAATTTCTGCTCATTGGGAAAATGCTTACAAAATAGGAACTGTTCCAGCAGGTGATACACAAGCTGCTCAATATAGAGTGCCAAATGTTGCTACAGCAAGCTTTGTTGCATTGCGTCTGCAGCGTACAGATTATGCTACTGAACCATATCTACAGTTTTCTGCTTCAAGAACTGTTCCAAAACCAACTCCAATTTTTAATTTGGTCAATACAATAGTTGGTTATTCTAATTTAGTTTTTAATGCAACAGTTGGCTCTTCTGGTACTGGAGCTACTAGTGTTGATGCTGCAATTCAAATTTCAACTGATGCTGCATTTTCAAATATTGTCAAGACAGAGCCTCTTACATTAACAGATGCTGGTGATGAGATTCTTAATGTTGTTGCTCTTTCAAGTAATACTGTTTACTATGCTCGTATCTACGGAACTAATAACGTAGGTCAAGTAGGTATGTCTGGAACAATTGGTCCAGTATGTACACTTACTCCTACTGCAGTAACTGCTGGTACAACTGGAGCCCCAGCTACATTAGGTGGTATTGCAACCACACTTACTATTAAAGATTTTGGTGAGGATTCTAATGATGCTAAGGCATGCATTGAGGTTTCAACTTCATCTAGTTTCTCAAGTGTAGATGCTTCTTCTGATTTTGTTGATATTCCTCTTAATACACCGACGGTTCTTACTGCTTTCCATGTTAAAGAGGGAGAGAAATTCTATTATAGAGCAAAGATCATTAACTCATGGGGTATTGTTACTTATACTCCTGTTGTTGGTCCTATTGAGTCAAAGGCATTCCCATTTGTTCCAACAGATGTTATTTGGACGGTTGAGGATAATGGCACTTTGACTGTTTCTATAAATATTTTAGCGGTGGAGTGGGAATCATCTGCTGCACTTTATGTAAATGGTGTAGAAACAGGTTCCACTTATAATTTCAGTGAGCCAGGTGTAATTTCCTGGACCGGTATTCCTGCCCCAACAGTAGATACTCCAATTTCTGTAAGATTGAGTGCTGAAGCAGATGTCTCAATTTATGAGAAGGGTTACTACTATAATGATTATTTAGCAACTGTTATTCCTGGTTCTGCATCTTGGAAGAAAGGCTGGGTGTATTTCAGTGATTCAAAGACATTACGTTGGACAGATAAGCTTGGCTTTGAAAATGTAATTTCAAATGTAAATAAAAACACAAGTAATAATACTTATAAGATAGATAATTCGCAGAAAGAAAATCAACTTGCCTTAAATATAGATTTTTCTGTTGGCTTTGTTGAGGAGGGATGGAGTCTGCCAGAACGACTTCCTTCACGTTTTAATGGAGGTTATACAACCAACTTTGTATTCCCTGCAGGAACGAAATCTATTGAACATGGATTCTTTGAAAATACAACCAGCCTTCGTTCTGTAGAATTTAATGAAGGACTTTTAGATTTAGGTTATGGTAGTAGTAGATATAATCCATTTAATTCAGCAACATCATTGGAGAGAATAGGTGAACTTCCAAAGAGCCTGACAAATATTGCTTCTGGTTTTTGTAATAATTGCCCAAAGCTAGGGGGCGATATTGTTTGGCCTGCTAATGTGAAAGTTGTGGATAAATCTGCTTTTTGTGGTACTAAGATTTCATCAATTGTATTTCCAAAAGGTGTTACACATATTGGTCCGTATGGAACTGAAGGACGTATGTTGTCTAAAAACAACAATATTAAGGATATTTGGCTGTCAGAAACTGTCGTTTATGTGTCAGGTCGTATGTTCTCGGATACAACAAGTGATCTTGGTGTAAATGTTTGGTATAGTAAATTCCCTACACAAGGTTGGCATTCTGCTCAGTTTTCAAATACTAAGTCATATACTGTTACAAATTATTTTGAGTGGCGTTCAAGAGAGCAATTCTATGAATTTGCAGAAACGAACAACCAGAAATTTGTGTTTACATTCCCAGAAACATTTGATGGTATAGGCACATGGAAGGATGGCTCTGCTCAAACACAAATTATTCGCTGGTGGAAAAATCCTGATTTGGACCCACCTATGATGCTAATACTTAAGTAAAATTCATGAATTGTCGAGTATTCATAACTAGTTAATTTTTTAATAACAGAGACTAGTAAATCCCGAAAGTTTGGTTTATAAGCACACGGCATCAACCAATTGGCTTTGATGTTGTGTGCTTTTTATATCTTTTTTGAGTGTATTTGTAAAATCGTGCCAAATTCTTATAAAATCGTGCCAAATATGTTAAATATATTGACCTTTATATTCTTATAATGTAAAATTGTTTCTACAAGTGGAGAAATATTATTTATCAAATTTTATCATTTGTACAATAAGGATTATATATGAAAAAAAATATCAAATGGTTGTTGTCTCTCGTAGTTATGTTTAGCCTGTTATCAGAGGTAAGTGCTGTTGTATATAGAACAGGCTTTCAGCAATTTAAATATGGTTGTAATTCTAATTCGTCAGCTGATTTGACTCAGACAGTTGCATCTATAACTGATGCAACTAAGTTAGATGTTACAGAAACAACACTTATGGCTAGTATCAATGGTACTGGGAGTATTTTAAATCCAGTTTCTGGTAAGACATGGAAATGGGGTGATAAGACCACCTTTGGTTATGAAGCAGAAATTTATCTTGAGCCAGGTGTGTATGATTTCTGGGGAAGATTTGATGATGGCGGTGCTGTCCTAATAAATGACAATGTAATTTATACACATGGTGCTGAATCTGGATATAATAAAAGCCCTGCTATAGGAACATTTGAGGCTACTACAGCTGGTTGGTATAATTTCCGTGGCTATGTTTGGGATTGGAGTGGCGGAAAAAATCCGGTCGATGCAAAAAGTGCTATTCAAATGAGAAAGGATGGCGGCGATTGGATTATCGATATGGCTGGTGTTCCTGCCCGCTATGCTACAGGTGAAGAGTATGTCGCTATTACAGAAGTAAAATCTGCAAAACGCAAGGATTGCTATGTTGTTGTTGCTTCAGTGACATTGCCAGAAGGAGTAACAGCTCAGGTTTATACATTGGCTTCCTCTGGAAATATCGGCTATGCTGAAAAAGCAGCTTGGGCAACAGCAACAGCAGCTCAAGAGATTACTGGTAATGGTGAAGCTCAGGAATTAAGCTTTACAATTGATTGCAGTGGGATTTCTGATCCTTACATCGTAGTTTATTCTGAAAGCATCAATACAACAGGCTTGTCAGAGTCTTATGCAGCAGATGCTAAGTGGAATACTGCTTGTGCTTATTCTTCGTTGTTATCTATTGATGAAGCAGGTATAAATCCTCTTGTTATTGACAATGCTACTCTAGTTCATAATAGTGACGGGACTTATACGGTTTCAGGTTCCCTTTATGGAGTGACTGCTGACATTTATTTTATTGCAAATGATGGAAGCACATCAGTAACAAATATTATTCAAGCAGGTGTAGAGGTAGGAAATTCTTTCTCTGGTGCTTTATCGGGGCTATCTTCCGATAAAACCTACAATGTTTCATTATATGCAGATGGAGATTTTTGCGAATTAGAAAAGCCAATCGGTATTATTTATACAGGTGATCTAAAATTTAGTAATCCAGTAAATCCAGATGAAATAGGTCTAAAACCAGGAAGTGTAACTGTTTCTCGTGTAAATGCTGATCCATATCCTATTACATTTAGCTATGCAATAACATCTACTGAGGCATCAGCAGCTGAGGGTGTAACATGGGCTGCACCACTAGCTTCTGTTACAATCCCTGCTGGTTCAACAAGTGTTGATATACCAGTTGTGCCTTTAATGGACACAAATATAAGTAAGGATATTAGCTTATTTATCAGCATAAATGAGGGAAATTACGAGCTTCCAGCTCCGTGTGAGTTGATTCTTAATAATAGAGATAAGCTTATATCTGCATTTTATTCTTTAAAGAGGGTTTATACTCCTTCGACTGCTATTAAAGAGATGCTTGGTGGAAATAAATATGAAGATTTCCCTGTCCTATTGCGCTTGCCTAAAGAAACTTCTAATATGTTGACTTCAAGTAATGGAACAGATCTTTTCATAGTTGATGAAAATGGCAAAGAATTGTCCTTTGAGGTTGATATATTTAATGAAGAAGGAGAATCTCTTGTATGGGTAAAGGTTCCAAGCTTCTCTGCTGATACAGAGCTTGAGCTATACTATTCAGGTATCGAAAATTATGAGAATAATCCAACAGATGTATGGACAAAGTTTGCTGGCGTATGGCATTTTTCTCCACAGCAGGCAAATGCAACAGAGCTCGCAGATTCAACAGGCAATGGTCTTGTTGGAAGCACTTCTGGTGAAGTTTCTGTTTATGATGGAGAGGATTCTGTTGCTGGAATGGGCGGTCTTTATACAACGCAGAAGATTCAAACCCCAGATTATGATGCATATCTTGATGATTTGGCAAAATTCAGTGCCTCTGGTTGGTTTAAATTGCCTCTTCAGAGCAATGGCTATGCTACTTTCTTCTATAAAAAGAATGGCGGAAATTGGGCTGATAGAAATGGCTGGTATATAGAATTAAGTCAAAGCACAACTAAAGCAAATCTTGTTTTAGATAATACCTCTACCTTGTATTTTAATGATGTTAGCCAAAATTGGAATTATTTTAATGTTGTTTCTGATGGAACAGGTGTAAAGGTTTACATCAATGGTTCTAGCTCTCCTGCAACAAAGAGGGATAATTATGTAATACAGGCCAGTGGTAAAGGAGCCGAAATTTCCTTTGAGAATTGTGCTGTTCGTGAATTTCGTGTTCGTAATGGTGTAGCTTCTCCAGAGCTAACAGCTCTTGAATATGCGGTTATGGCAGATAAGGAGTTTTTTGTATGTAGTGAAGCAATATTGACTGATAATACTGCAATAAAATTGAGCGTTCCATCCATAGCAAGCAATGCAGATGGTTCCTTTACTGCATCAGTTGAGGTTATTGAAAATTCTGGCTCCGTTGGCTTTATATATGATAGAAGAGACTTTGCAATAACAAATATTGTTGCACAGGTTGAAGGTGCTGGCTTGGTTACAGAAATTCCACAAAACCTAGTAGTAAACAAAACATATATGCTTTGCTCATACGGAAAGAATGCAGCAGGAACAGAAACCTTGGTTAAGGGACCTATCTTCTATAATGGTAATATATCAATTGAAAAACTTTCTGATTCGGAGGAATTTGGATTGGTTCCAGGTGTATTCCGTATTTCGCGTGAAGATACAGCATTTGATCTAATAGTAAATATTGCTTGCTCAGGTACTGCTATTGCTGGTCAAACCTACGAGAGTATTCCTTCTACTGTAATAATCCCAGCTGGTTCAACCTATGTTGATGTAGAGGTTAAGCCAATGCTTGATTTTGCAGTAAATTCAGACACGACGGTAAATGTTACATTAGCAGATGGTCTATATGATGTTGATGCTTCTCAATCCTCTGTGGAAATGACAGTTATCAACGTAAAAGCTCCAGAGGGCAGCAATACATGGGTTGCATCAACAAAAGGTCTTGCTTCAGATCCAAATAATTGGTCCAAGGGGCATATCCCACAAGATGGCGATGCAATTCTGTTTGATCACAATTTCTCAACACAGGATTGTGTTTGGGATGTTGATGCTGTGCTTGCAAGCTGGACACAAAAGGAAGGCTATACAGGTACTATTGAATTTCAGACAACCTTTGATGACACTCTCCCACAGGTTAAGGTGCTTGGAGATGTTGAAGTA
Source organism: Kiritimatiellia bacterium (assembly GCA_017648065.1). Lineage (GTDB taxonomy): Bacteria > Verrucomicrobiota > Kiritimatiellia > RFP12 > UBA3636 > RGIG990. Next base: position 36,540 of record JAGCJJ010000076.1, read on the forward strand.
TTAAATGGTGTTTGGACACATTCTGCAAACAATGCTGAAGAGGTTTATCGTTTAGCTGTAGATGTTGGAGGTGATTTTACTCTAGCAACAGCAGCAAAAATTGATGTTCGATTGAAGGGATTTGCTAGAAAACAAAGCTATCCTAATGCGGGACTAGGTGTTCATGCAGGTGGTACATCAAAAGGAGACAAGGTTTATGGTGACTTGTATGAGCCAATTAACCTAGGAAGTGGCTCTGAAAATGCTGGTGGTGGAGCTGTTCACCTTGTTGTTGGTGGAGATGCAATTCTTGAGGGCTTGATTACAACTCAATCTC
>JAGCJJ010000077.1 GCA_017648065.1 Kiritimatiellia bacterium
GTCAATCATAACTGAGCTGAAGCCAGAATCAATGCAGTTCTTGCATAGCTCGAAGCTGTCACCGTGGTCAAGGTGTAGAACAATCTGTGGATTCTCGCAGCCTAGCTCCTTTGCGTACTCAACAGCACCCTGTGCCATGTAGCGTAGGATTGTTGCGTTAGCATAGTTACGAGCGCCCTTAGAAACCTGCATGATTACAGGAGACTTTGTCTCAACTGCAGCCTGTACGATAGCCTGCATCTGTTCCATTGTATTGAAGTTAAAAGCAGGGATTGCATAACCGCCCTTAACTGCCTTAGCAAACATCTCTTTTGTGTTTACCAAACCTAGTTCTTTGTAATTTACCATTGTAGTATTATCCTTTCTATATAAAATTTACGATAAATTTTAAGGTTTTGGGGATTTTCCCAAAATCGTGTGAATAGAATGTCTAATCTCACTTAAAAAATATACTATATTATTATAACGAAAAAATACCTTTTGTTCAATAGAAATTAGAATTTTAGCTCTTAAAAAACGATTTGTTTATAAATATTTGTTTTTGACCCAATATATTTCTCCTTGAATAAGGCAAAAATGACATTGATTTTGGCCAAATGCTGATTGATAGTTGATGTATAATATGATAAAATAATTAAGAATAAATTGAGAAAGTGATATTTATGAAAATTTTATGTTTTGTTTTCTTAATTGTTGTCTTATTTAGCATTGTTGGTTGTGTTCGATATGGGGAAGAAACTATGAAACACAAAGATTCTATTTTAATTGATGTTCGCTCAGAAGAAGAATTTGCTTCTGGTCATATTGATGGGGCCATCAATATTCCACATGATGTTATTGGTGAAAGAATTGTTGAAGTAACCACTGATAAAACAAAGCCTCTGTATTTATATTGTCGCAGTGGTCGCAGAGTCGGTATTGCTATTGATGTTCTTAAGCCAATGGGATACACGAATCTGCACAATTTAGGTGGCTTTGAAGAAGCTAAAAAGAAATGGGAAAAGTAATTTAGAAGTACACAAATTTAATTTTCATAAGAAGGAAATCAGTATGGGAACAGTTGAAATAAAAGAAGATAAGATTTTAATAGATGGTAAGCCAACAAGAATCATCTCAGGTGCAATGCACTATTTTCGTGTGCATAATGAATTGTGGGATGATCGCCTGGACAGAGCAGTTGCAATGGGTGTAAATTGTATTGAAACATATGTTCCTTGGAACCTCCATGAGCTGCATAAGGGCGAATTTGATTTTTCTGGTATGCTGGATATTGAGGCATATATTAAAAAGGTGCAAGAGCATGGCCTTATGATGATTGTACGCCCAGGCCCATATATTTGCTCAGAATGGGATGGTGGCGGTATTCCTGGCTGGTTAATGGTTGAGCCAGGTATTGAGCTACGCCGCATGAATGAGCCATATCTAGCTGCAGTGAAGAACTACTTTGATGTGCTTCTACCAAAATTAGCTCGTTGGCAATACACAAAAGGTGGTCCAATTATTTTAATGCAAATTGAAAATGAGTACGGCTCATACTGTAACGATAAGGAATACCTACAGTACATCCGTAAGCTTCATCTTGATGCAGGAGTTGAAATTCCTTTATTCACCAGTGATGGCGATTATGGTCATTTCCTTTTAGGCGGAACAATTCCAGAGGCAATGGTAACAGTAAACTTTGGCCGCGGCTCAGAGCTTGCTTGGAATAATGTACAAGCCTTTAGACCAAATTCACCAAAGTTCTGTATGGAATTTTGGAATGGCTGGTTTGATCACTGGGGTGAGAAGCATCATCATCGCGACCCAGGAATGAATGAGGGTGGAGTAGCATATGAATTGGATAAAATGCTAGCTGCTGGTGCTAATGTAAACTTCTATATGCTTCACGGCGACACCAATTTCGGCTTTACTAATGGAGCAAATGGAGATTTGCAAAATTCATATTCGCCTGCAATCACCAGCTACGATTATGGTGCTCCAATCAACGAGTGTGGTGACCCTTCACCAAGCTTCTACGAATGTCAAAAGGTTATTGCAAAGTATACTGATAATCCTCGCATTAAGCCTATTGAGAAGGTGAAGAAGCTTTGCCCAGCTCCTATAAAGCTGACACAAAGTGCTCAGCTATTGAATAATTTGAATAATATTGCCACACAATCAGGTAAAGCAAGAAAAGCTCCAACAATGGAGCAACTAGGCGAAAGCTTTGGCTTTATTCATTATTCAAAGCAAATAGATGGACCAATGCCAATAATTCCTGGTACTGGTTGGCCTGAAAAGTTGCGCTTGCTTCAAGTAAATGATTTTTCTTTGATTTGGATAAATGGCGAGTTTATTGGCAGCAGAAATTCAATTGAAAGCTATGAGAATGGAATAGAATTACCTCCTATTGGTCCAGAGGGTGCTCGACTTGATATTCTTGTTGAGAATTGTGGCCACATTAACTATGGTCCACGCATTGGTAAGGACCTCAAAGGCATTCAAGGCGGTGTGGCAATTGAGCTACAGATTCAGCAGGATTGGGAGTATAATATGCTTCCAATGGCTTCGCTTGATGGTTTGGAGTTTGGTGAATTTGTTGATAAGCCAGCAACATTCCATCGTGGAGAGCTTGTACTGGATAAGGTGGCAGATTGCTTCATATTGCGTCCTGGTACAAAGGGTATTGTATGGGTAAATGGCTTTAATTTGGGCCGCTACTGGAATATTGGTCCAACAGAGACACTATATGTTCCAGCTCCACTACTAAAGCAAGGCGTAAATGAAATCATTGTATTTGAACTTGAGAAACTGGACAGTGCAGAGGTTAAGTTTGCTCCAGATTTATCTCTGGGCCCATTAGAATAGGCAGACAAGACAGTAACTATAAGGTTTTATATTTGACAACCTTGTTTGTTTTTGAGATTATTAAATTGTTCTGTTTATACGATATGAATATGTTAAGAAATTCTTTATTATTTGGAATAAAAATATGAAAAATTCAACAGCTGTAAATATGGTAATTGCACAAAGTGGTGGTCCTTCAATGGTTATAAATCAAAGCCTTGTAGGAGCAGTGGTTACCGCTATAAATCAAAAGAAAATTGGTAAAATTTATGGTGCTGTGCATGGTATCGATGGTATTCTGAATGAGAATTTCTTAGATATGCGCCAATATGATGAGAAAAAGCTGATTGGTGTAGCTCAAACTCCTTCTTCTGCACTTGGCAGTGTACGCAAAAAGCCAACAGAAGATGATTGCAAAAAAATCTTTGAAGTACTAAAGAAATATGACATTGGTTATTTCTTCTATATTGGTGGAAATGATTCTGCCGAGACAGCTCATATTGTCAGCGAAATGGCAAAGAAGCACAAATTCCCACTAAAGTGCTTCCATATTCCAAAAACAATTGATAATGATTTGCGTCAGAATGATCATACTCCTGGCTATGGCAGTGCAGCTCGTTATGTTGCAATGGCATTTATGGGAGATAATCTTGATAATGTCGCACTGGGTGGTGTGAAGATCAATATCGTGATGGGCCGCCATGCAGGCTTCTTGACAGCTGCATCAGCATTGGCACGTCAGCACGATGATGATGGTCCACATTTGGTTTATCTTCCTGAGGTTGCTTTCTCAATGGATAAGTTCCTAAAGGATATTAAGGCAGTGATGAAGAAGTATAATCGCTGCGTTGTGGCAGTGTCTGAGGGTATTGCAGATAAGTCAGGCAAGCCAATTGCAACACTTTTAGGTGGCACAGAAAAGGATTCTCATGGTAATGTGCAGCTAAGTGGTACAGGTGCATTGGGCGATATGCTTGCTCGCGAGATTAAAGCAAAGCTTGGCATTAAGCGTGTACGTGCTGATACCTTTGGTTATATTCAGCGCTCATTCCCGGGTGTGCCATCATTGTCTGACAGAACTGATGCATTCTCAGTAGGTGAAACAGCAGTGAAGATTGCTGTTGGTGGTAAGTTTGATTGTGGCTCTATTGCAATTAAGCGTTTGCCAGGTAAGAAGTACAAGGTAAAGTATGAGTGCGTTGCACTTAAGGAGGTGGCTGGAAAAACAAAGACAATGCCACGCAGCTTTATCAATCGTGCCGGCAATAATGTAACTCAAGAATTTCTTGATTATGCTGCACCATTAGTAGGCGACTTGCCTAAAATGGAGCGCTTAATCTAAATTTGTTTAAGCATAAGAAAATGATAGCGACAGCAACAAAAGAAATTCTTGGCGAAGAAGGGTGCCTTAGTGTTATTATGCCTGCCTATAATTTAGGTGGTTGCATTTATGATAACATTTTGGCTACCGCTGCTGAGCTTGCCTCAATTCGCTTTGAGGTTGTTGTTGTTGATGATGGCAGTTCTGATAATACAGCAGAGGAAATTCTCCGTGCTAAGGCAGCATTGCCAAATGGTGTTGTTGTTCCTGTGTTGCTTCGTAAGAACAAAGGTAAGGGTGCTGCTCTTACTGCGGGCTTACATGCTTCTCATGGTAACTACATTGTGCTGTTGGATGGTGATTTGGACTTGAAGCCATCGCATGTGTGGGGCTTCTTTGATGTGATGAAGCAAACAAATGCCGATGTAGTAATTGGTTCAAAGCTTCATAAAAAATCAAATATAAAGTACCCATTTCGTCGCCGCGTAGCAAGTTTTGTGTATTATTCATTGGTTCGTCTTTTAGTAAAACTGCCTGTGCATGATACACAGACAGGAGCAAAGCTATTCAAACGCGAGGCGCTTCAATATGCCTTTGACCGCATGCTTGCAAAGCGTTTTGCCTTTGATTTTGAGGTGCTGACAATTCTTCATAATAAGGGCTACAAGATTGCTGAGGCTCCAGTTGAATTTAATTTTGGCGAAAAAATGGGCTGTCTCACAGCAGCTAATGTAAAAAATGTTATGATTGATACATTAGGTGTGTTTTATCGACAACGCTTGCTAAAATATTATGATTCAGTTGAGGTTTGCCAAATGCCATCACCTTTGCCTGGAGTATCTGTAATTATTGCTTGTCCAAATCATGCAGCATGCCTTGATGAGTGTATTGAGAAGCTTATTGCACAAGAATGGGAAGGCGAGCTTGAGGTAATCATTTTGCCAGATGAAGATTTTGAAAAGCCTTCTGCATATCCTGATTTTGTTAAGATTATTCCTACAGGAAAGCTACGCCCGGCAGAAAAGCGTAATATCGGAATTAAGGAAGCACGCTTTGAGTTGCTGGCATTTGTTGATGATGATGCAGCACCACTTGAAGGCTGGCTTGAGCATGCAATACCATATTTTTCAGATGAAACAGTTGTAGGTGTTGGCGGCCCTGCACTTACACCATCCACAGATAGCTTTTTGTCTGCTGCTGGTGGCAGAGTCTATGCTAATATTTTTGTGTCGGGCGGATATCGTCGCCGTTATATTCCAACACGCGTATGCAATGATGATGATTTGCCTAGCTGCAATTTATTTGTTCGCAAGTCGGCTGTTGAGGCAATAGGTGGCTATGATGTACGCTATTGGCCAGGTGAGGATACGCAGCTTTGTATGGCACTTACTGAGAATACAGGTAAACGCATTGTGTACGATCCATGGGTTCAGGTAATCCATCATCGCCGAGCATTGTTTTTACCACATTTGCGTCAGGTCTCACGTTATGCAAAGCATCGCGGACATTTTGCGCGACGCGGCTTCAGCACATCCTTCCGCTTGTGCTACATGGTGCCTACAGCTTTTGTATTAGGCGTAATTTTAGGTGGGGCAGTGGTTGCAGTTGCAGGGCTTGCTTGGTTGACTTGGATATATGCAGCTTGCTGTGGTTTGTACTTGCTACTTACTTTGTTTAGCTCATTTTCATTTAATCCAATTATGTGGGTGGCAACGTGGCTTGGCGTAATTGCAACACATTTTGCTTATGGCATAAATTTTGCCTATGGTTGGTTTGCTCCAGGCATGGAGACAAAGGTAAAATCCTTTGATCATTATGGAGACTCTGCCACAAAATCTGATAATTTTAATAACGACAGGAATTAAGACTAATGAAGCTACTAATCGGATATGTTCCATTGATTTCAGAAAAGGGCGTGCCTTTGCTTTCGCAGAATCGCCAATTCCAGTGGTTTTCTAAGCCTACCTATGTTTATCCAATGGTACCTGCATCAGCAGCAACATTGCTCAAGAGCCTAGGACATGACGTGCATTGGCTTGATGGTATTGCAGAAGGACTGACAGAAGAGGAATTTCAGAAGCGCTATGTTGAGTTAGGTGCAGATTTGTTTTTGCTAGAAACAAAGACACCCGTAATCAAGCAGACATGGGCTGCAATTGATAAACTTAAGGAGCTTGCTCCTTCCACAAAAATTGTGCTATGTGGTGACCATGTTACAGCAATGCCTGAGGAAACTCTAAGTAATTGCAAGGTAGACTACATTCTTCTTGGTGGAGATTATGATTTTTCATTACGTGCTCTTGTAGAAGCAATAGAGTCAGGCTTGCATCCTCCTGCTGGCTTTATGTGGCACGGTGAGAATGGCGAGATTTGTGGTGAAAAAACATTTTGCAATGCAAAGAATGATTTGAACACTCTGCCACTAATTGACAGAAAGCTTACCAAGTGGGAGCTTTATAGCAAAGAAAATGGCAATTTCCGCTATACACCAGGTACTTATACAATGGTGGGACGCGATTGCTGGTGGGGTAAATGTAAATTCTGCTCATGGACCACAATTTACCCAGAGTGGCGCACTCGTACGCCACAAAGCCTTTTAGATGAAATTGGCGATATTATTGAAAAATATCATGTAAAAGAGATATTTGATGATACAGGCTGTTTCCCTGCAGGTGCTTGGTTACGCGAATTTTGCGAGGGAATGATTGCACGAGGTTACAATAAGAAAGTAATTCTTGGTTGCAATATGATTCCTGGTGCCGTTGACTTTGATTTGTATAAACTTATGGCAAAGGCAGGCTTTAAGTTTGTTTTGTTCGGCCTGGAGTCTGCCTCAGAAGCAACACTTGACAGAATACGTAAATGCCCTAAAGCAAAGGCTATTGAGGAGTCGATGGCATTAGCACATAAGGCGGGGTTGCGTCCACACGTTACTTGTATGGTAGGTTATCCATGGGAAACGCTTGAAGAGGCAAAGCAAACCATTGCCATGACAAAGCGTATGTTTGATAAAGGCAGCATTGATACGCTTCAAGGAACAATTGTAATGCCATATCCTGGCACACCTTTGTTTAAGGAATGTGAGGAGAATGGATGGCTGCGTACTCGTGATTGGGAGCGCTATGATATGCGTGAACCAATTATGAAGTGTGATATTCCAGATGAAGAGCTGTTTTCTTTGATTCGCGGGCTTTATACATCATTTATTTCGCCTCGTTTTATTTGGCGACAAATCATTTCTATACGAAATTGGCGTGATTTTGCATTTCTTTGGCGTGCAGGGCTAAGAGTTCTTGGGCATTTGCTTGACTTTAAGGCAAAAAAATAGCAAAATATTATATATATTTATTTTTCGGTTTGGTTTTGAATAGTCAAATGAATTATTTGAATTCCAATTGATAAAAAAAAGAAGGAAGAAAAGTGAACGAGGAAGTTAAAGATTTACCTGAGATTCTTGAGAATACAATTTTTATTCCAGCTCTTAAAGCTACAACAAAAGATGGAGTGCTTGCAGAGCTAGCAGATGTATTAGTAGAGCAGGGTGCTATATCTAAAGAGTCTCGTAATGCTATTTTTGCAGCATTGAAGGAGCGAGAAGAAAAGATGTCAACTGGCATGCAGTATGGAATTGCAATTCCACATGCAAAATCAGATTTGGTATCATGCTTAATTACAATGATTGCAATTTCACCAAACGGAATTGATTTTGACTCACTTGATGGAGATTTATCAACAATCTTTGTTGCAACATTAAGCCCAACAGCTGATACAAATTCTCACATTAAGTTTTTAGCTGAAGTAAGCAGAAACCTTTCAAGCAAGAAGATTCGTGAGAAGCTTTTAGAAGCAAAAAATCTTCAAGAAATGAAAGAAGCTATTTGCGGTTAACAAAAACGTGGGCGAAAGCTCACGTTTTTTTTGATTCAGCATTCTATTTTTTTTGTAGAGATTCATCCCAGATTGTTTTATTTTTCTTTGCAAAATATCGTCCTGCTAGTGTATAATGCAAATAACAAAATAACTTAGGACAATTTATGAGTAATAGTCGAAAAATCGTCATTTTAGGAAGCACAGGTTCGATAGGTGAAAATGCATTGAGAATCGTGCAGACCCTGCCACAAGAGCATCGCCAAGAGGTAATTGCATTAGCTGCTCATTCAAACTATAAACGCTTGCTAGAACAAGCTGCTGAGTTTAATGTAAAAAATATTGCATTGATGACCCATGAGGCTGCAGAGGCAGCTCGTGCTATTGCACCAAAAGATGTTTGTGTGCATGAGGGCATCGAAGGCATGTGCACGCTCGCCACACTAGATGGTAATGAACGCCTAATCTGTGCAATTGTGGGCATGGCAGCACTTCCTCCGGTTGTAGCTGCAATCAATGCAGGAATAGATGTTGCTATCGCCACAAAAGAAGTGCTTGTTGCTGCAGGTGAATTTGTTTGTCGACTTTGCGAAGAGAAAAAGGTTAATCTTTATCCAATTGACAGTGAGCATAGTGCAATCTTTCAAGCACTTCAGGATAGTGGAGCAACACCATGGTGCACAAGAAATAATCCAGCATTTATGGCTGCAAATCCTCCTGAGGTTAAACCAACTATTGAGCGACTCATCCTCACAGCCTCAGGCGGTCCATTCGCATTTCTTCCTGAAGTAGATTTTTCCAAAATCACAGTTGAGCAGGCCTTGAAGCATCCTCGCTGGAGCATGGGCCCTAAAGTTACAATTGACTCTTCCACAATGATGAATAAAGGCCTTGAGCTAATTGAGGCTCGTTGGCTATTCGATATTCCTATGGAGCAAATTGATGTGCTTGTACATCCAGAGAGTATTGTTCATTCGTTAGTTGAGTTCAAGGATGGAGCTCAGCTTGCTCAGCTAGGCGTTCCAGATATGCGTGTGCCAATTCAATATGCAATGACATGGCCATTTCGCGTAGATAATCAGACTCTGCCACGACTACGCCTTGAGCAGCAAGAAACTCTTCATTTTTATCCGCCAAACTATGAGCGTTTCCCTTGCTTGCGTCTCGCACGTGAAGCATGCGAGATGGGCGGCTTGACCCCATGTGTCATGAATGCTGCAAATGAGGTGGCTGTAGCTGAATTTCTAAAAGGACGCATAGCAATGCCTCGTATTTGGGATTTAATCTCAAAGGCAATGGCAGCAGCACCAAGCGTTAGAGCTGATAGCATAACTCTTGATGAAATTTTTGAGGCAGATAAGGAAGCACGCAGCTTCACTGCAAGTTTGATTTAGCAAAGTATTTTTTTGAGACGATTTTTATGGAACAAAAGGTAGAAAAAACATTACTTCCAGATCCAGATGGAATTCTTTTAGTAGATAAGCCTGCAGGCATTACTTCTCATGATGTAGTATATCGTATCAGACGCACCTTCCAATTAAAGAAGGTGGGTCATGGTGGTACATTGGATCCTGCAGCAACTGGCCTTTTAATTATGCTTATTGGCAAAGGCACAAAGCTTTCAAATTCCATAATGGGTGGCGATAAGGTATATGATGGAATTATGCGCCTTGGACAAACCACAACGACTCAAGATGCTGAGGGAGAGATACTTGAAACACGTGATATTTCTGGAATCACTCAAGAGCAAGTGCTTGAGGCAATGGCAAAATTTAAGGGCGACATCTATCAAATTCCACCAATGGTTTCAGCCTTAAAGAAAGATGGTGTACCACTTTACAAGCTTGCTCGTAAGGGCGAAGAGATTGAACGCAAGGAAAGACTTGTGCATATTTATCGCTTTGATATGCTTGATTTTGGAATGCCAGATAGCACAGTGCGTGTAAAATGCACAAAGGGAACCTACATTCGTACACTATGCTATGATGTAGGCGAGACTCTAGGCTGTGGTGCACATCTTGCAGGCCTACGCAGACTTTCCTCCGGAAAGCTTTCTATCGAAAATGCTCTTCCTTTGGATAAAATATTGTCCTTGTCACGCGAGGAATTTGAAAAGCTAATCATTCCAATCGCTGCTAGCGGCTATTAATCCAAGTATATCTTAAATAAATCTTTCATTTATAAGTTGCTGGAGGTGTGTTGAACAATAGAGAAACACGCCTCCAGTTTCTCTTTATTTTTGTCAGAAATCAGAGTCTCTCGTTTTGCATTTTGCGTCTGGTGGGCTTAGTTGTCTAACATCCTTAAAATTCAAAACTTTAACGCTCCTCAAATAACCGAAGAATAATCTGTTTCTTGCTTATTTATAGGTTGCGAATAATGTGCATTTTTTGGTATAATCTCATCATCATGCAAGAGAAAACTTTAATCATTATTCCAACATACAACGAAATAGATAATATTGATGTAATTTTAGGTGCGATTTTTGCTTCTGCACCTAAAGTAAATGTTCTATTTGTTGACGATAATTCACCAGATGGTACTGGTGATTGGATTGATAAACATTGCGCAGCAAATCCTCAAGTCCATGTATTGCACAGAA